>NZ_RZTI01000174.1:0-10048 GCF_003997275.1 Mesorhizobium sp. M6A.T.Ce.TU.002.03.1.1 | reverse complement strand
CTCCTCCTGCAGGTCATAGCCTGATGTGTCGGCCCAGGTCGATCTCGGATCGAGAATGGCGCGGTCGACGCCAGCGACCGCCACCGGCACATCGAAACCAAAATTGGCGTCGGTGCGGAAATCGGCCCCGTTCAGCGAGCCGTCGAGTGCCGCGGCAAGCAGCGCCCGCGTCGCCTTGATCGGCATCCGCTTGCCGGTGCCATAGGCGCCGCCGGTCCAGCCGGTGTTGACCAGCCAGCAATCGACACCGTGATGGGCGATCAGCTCGCGCAGCAGATTGCCGTATTCCGACGGATGGCGCGGCATGAACGGTGCGCCGAAACAGGTCGAAAACGTCGCTTCGGGTTCAGTGACGCCCTTTTCGGTCCCTGCCACCTTGGCGGTATAGCCGGAGAGGAAATGATACATCGCCTGCGCCGGAGTGAGCCGGGCGATCGGCGGCATCACGCCGAATGCGTCGGCGGTCAGCATGATGATGTTTTTCGGGTGACCGGCGCGGCCCGTCTTGCTGGCGTTGGGGATGAAGTCGAGCGGATAGGCGCAGCGCGTGTTTTCGGTGAGACTGCCGTCGTCGAAATCCGGCACACGGTCCGCGTCGAGCACCACATTCTCCAGCACCGTGCCGAAGCGCTGCGTGGTGGCGAAGATCTCCGGCTCGGCTTCGGCCGAAAGCTTTATCGTCTTGGCATAGCAGCCGCCTTCGAAATTGAAGATGCCATCCGGACCCCAGCCGTGCTCGTCGTCGCCGACCAGCGTGCGCGACGGGTCGGCCGACAGCGTCGTCTTGCCGGTTCCCGAAAGGCCGAAGAAGATGGCCGCGTCTCCGCCAGCGCCTTCATTGGCCGAGCAATGCATCGGCATCACGCCCTTCGCCGGCAACAGATAGTTGAGCACGGTGAACACCGATTTCTTCATTTCGCCGGCATAGGAGGTGCCACCGATCAGCACGATCATGCGCGAGAGATCGACGGCGATCACCGTTTCGGTGCGGGTGCCGTGGCGGACGGGATCGGCGCGGAACGACGGCAGGTCGATGATCGTCATGTCAGGCACGAAATGCTCAAGCTCGGCGGCTTCCGGACGAATGAGCAGATTGCGGATGAACAAGGAGTGCCAGGCAAGCTCCGTGACGACCCTGGTCGTCAGCTTCAAGTCCTCGTCGGCGCCGCCGACCAGATCCTGCACATAAAGATCCTTGTCCGCAGCATGGGCGCGAAAATCGGCGAGCAGCATGTCGAACTGTGACGGCGAAATCGCCTTGTTGTTGTCCCACCACACATGCGGCCCGGTGGTCTCGTCGCGCACGATGAATTTGTCCTTGGGCGAGCGGCCGGTGTGCTGCCCGGTTTCGGCGACGAGCGCGCCATGCGCGGTTATCCGGGCCTCGCCGCGGCGGATCGCTTCCTCGTAAAGGGCCGCCACGCCGAAATTATAGCGCACCGCGCCCGTGGTTTTCAGGCCGATCCGATCGATCGCCCATGCGGGATTGCGTTTGCCGGCTTCCGACATGAGGGTTCCTTCTTCGATTTGAGCATCCTGGCCGGCGAATTTCCGGAGCCCCCACGACGGAGACTGTAAGCGTCAGAACCAGAAAAGCCAAATGATATCAAATAATTAATCGATTTAAATATTTTGAAAGTTGTTTAAATCGTTTATATATGCAAAAAATCAGGCGGTTGCCCAAAGGATTGGCGGTCTTTATCAGTCCAATCCATATCGAGGTGAGATTGTGGCCGCCGGCATGCCGCTCGTGACAGCGGACTGAGCCTGTGCCACATTTTGTACCTAATTTGTCCTGCAAAAGCCCCTTCTCGACCAAAGAAGGGACAGCTCATGAGGGAGCCACTTGAAATGGCAACAATCGCGCTTGTCGACGACGATCGCAACATTCTGACTTCGGTGTCGATCGCCCTCGAATCGGAGGGGTATCGCGTCGAAACCTACACGGATGGGGCATCGGCGCTGGAAGGCCTGGCGGCGCGTCCGCCGAATCTCGCCATCCTCGACATCAAGATGCCGCGCATGGACGGCATGGAGCTTCTGCGCCGGATGCGCCAGAAATCCGACCTGCCGGTGATCTTCCTGACGTCCAAGGACGACGAGATCGACGAGCTTTTCGGCCTCAAGATGGGCGCCGACGACTTCATCCGCAAACCCTTCTCGCAGCGTCTTCTGGTCGAGCGGGTTCGGGCCGTGCTGCGCCGCGCCAGCGCCCGCGAGGCGTCGGCCAAGACGCCCAACCAGCAGGCACGTTCGCTCGAGCGCGGCCAGCTTGTCATGGACCAGGAGCGCCACACCTGCACCTGGAAGGGCGAGCCGGTGACGCTTACCGTCACCGAGTTCCTGATCCTGCATTCTCTGGCCCAGCGTCCCGGTGTGGTAAAAAGCCGTGATGCGCTTATGGATTCGGCCTATGATGAGCAGGTCTATGTCGATGACCGCACCATCGACAGTCACATCAAGCGGCTTCGCAAGAAGTTCAAGGCCGTCGATGATGACTTCGAGATGATCGAAACCCTTTACGGAGTCGGATACCGGTTCCGCGAAGCATGAATTGATGCATGTCGCCCAAAAGTGGTCCCGGTTTTGGGGACAACGACATGCATCGAAAACGTTATTGCATGTCGTCCAAAAGTGGTCCCGGTTTTGGGACAACGACATGCTCAAAACTAAAGACCGAGCGGGGGCTGCTATTCGATGGCAGTGGACGTAGAGCGAGTGAGACGGACGGGCGGCCGGCGCCCGTCGCGGATTCTGCCCGCATTCCTGTCGAGGATCACGGTGCCGATGCGCCGCTTCCTCGGCCACCATATCTTTTCCAGCCTGACGCGGCGCATTCTCTTCCTCAACCTCGCCGGCCTGGCCGTCCTGGTCACCGGCATTCTCTACCTCAACACGTTTCGCGACGGGCTGATCGATGCCCGCGTCGAGAGCCTGATGACCCAGGGCGAGATCATCGCCGGCGCGATCGCGGCATCGGCGACGGTCGAGACCGATTCGATCAGCATCGATCCGGAAAAACTGCTGGAACTGCAGGCCGGCGAAAGCTTGGGTCCCGGCTCCGATCAGCTCGACAATCTGGACTTTCCGATCAATCCGGAGCGCGTCGCGCCGGTGCTCAGGCGCTTGATTTCGCCGACGCGGACGCGCGCCCGCATCTATGACCGCGACGCTAACCTGCTGCTCGATTCCCGCCATCTCTATTCGCGCGGCCAGATCCTTCGCTACGACCTGCCGCCGGTCTCCGCGGAAGAGCCCGACCTTCTGGAGCGTATCCAGAAATTCGTCTTTGATTTCTTCCGCAACACCGCGCTGCCGGTCTATCATGAGCAGCCGGGCGGCAATGGCGCTGCATTTCCGGAGGTGGTCAAGGCGCTTACCGGCAGCCCGTCGACCATCGTGCGGATCTCGGAACAGGGCGAGCAGATTGTTTCGGTCGCCGTGCCGATCCAGCGCTTCCGCGCCGTTCTCGGCGTATTGATGCTGTCGACGGAAGGCGGCGACATCGACAGGATCGTCGCGGCCGAGCGCAAGGCGATCCTGCGCGTCTTCGGCATTGCCGCCCTTGTCACCGCCATCCTGTCGATGCTGCTCGCCTCGACCATCGCCAACCCGCTGCGCCGGCTGTCGGCGGCGGCGGTCAGGGTGCGGCGCGGCGTCAAGAACCGCGAGGAAATCCCTGATTTCTCCGACCGGCAGGACGAGATCGGCAATCTGTCGATCGCCGTGCGCGACATGACCAATGCGCTCTATGCCCGCATTGAGGCGATCGAAAGTTTCGCGGCTGACGTCTCGCATGAGTTGAAGAACCCGCTGACCTCGCTGCGCAGCGCAGTGGAGACCCTGCCGCTGGCCAAGAACGACACGTCGCGCAGCCGGCTGATGGATATCATCCAGCACGACGTCAGGCGGCTGGACCGTCTCATCACCGACATTTCCGATGCCTCCCGTCTTGACGCCGAGCTCGCGCGGGAAGACGCAGGAACCGTGGATCTCAAGAAGTTCATCACGGATCTAGTCGACGTTTCACGCACGGCCACGCGCAACAAAAAAACGGTCGAGATCGAGTTCAAGGTCGCCAAGCCGCCGCAGGGCGTCAAGGGCTACTTCGTCGCCGGCCACGATCTGAGGATCGGCCAGGTCATCACCAATCTGATCGAGAATGCCCGCTCCTTCGTTCCTGAAGAGCGCGGCCACATCACTATCTCGCTGGCGCGCGCCGGCAAGGTCAACATCATCACCATCGACGACAATGGTCCCGGTATAAGAGCAGACAACATCGACCGCATCTTCGAACGCTTCTACACCGACCGGCCGGCCGGCGAGGCGTTCGGCCAGAATTCAGGGCTTGGCCTGTCGATCAGCAGGCAGATCGTCGAAGCCCATGGCGGCACGCTGACCGCCGAGAACATCCCGGGCACCAAACCCGGCGAGATCAAGGGCGCGCGCTTCGTCGTGACGTTGCCGGCCGAAGGCTGATCTATGCGCGCTGAAAACATTCATGGAACGGCGCTGCTGATCGGCGAGCGCGGCGTCCTCATCACCGGACCGTCCGGCGCCGGCAAGACGACGCTGGCGCTGACGCTCCTGGATCATTGCCGCGCGCGCGGGCTGTTTTCGCGGCTTATCGGCGATGACAGGCTGCTCGCCGTGGCCCACGCCGGGCGGCTGGTCTGTGGCGTGCCGGCGACCATCGCCGGTCTCGCCGAAGTGCCTGGGTTCATGCCGCGCCCGCTGCCCTTCGAGCCGGGTGGAGTGATCGACCTGCATGTCCGGCTGGTGCCGAAGGCAGAAATGGCCCGTTTCCAGGAGGAAATCAGCGAACCGGTGGCAGGCTGTCCGGTGCCGCGTATCGACCTTGCCGAGCGCAACGCCGCCACGGCCTTGCCGGCGGTGATGGCACGGCTCTCCATCGCGCCTTTTCTATGATCCGGTTCCGGTTTTTTGCTGCAATGCGTCAAAATGGCCTAGGCCTATGCAATTTTGGGCTTGTCAACGCGTCTCGCGTCGACAAGATAGCGCTCCCGCCGCCTAAAATGGCCGGCGAGTATGAAACGCCTTATGAAGCGGCGATGACGGGAGCCACCAAAGAATGATCGGACTCGTGCTTGTAACGCACGGTCAACTGGCCGCCGAATTCCGCCATGCCGTGGAACATGTCGTCGGGCCACAAGACAGTTTCGAGACCGTGGCGATCGGCGCCGATGACGATATGGAGCAGCGCCGCAGCGACATCGTCGACGCCGTTGCCCGTGTCGACACGGGGGCGGGCGTCATCGTTTTGACAGACATGTTCGGCGGCACGCCCTCCAATCTCGCCATTTCGGTGATGGAATCCGGTCGTACCGAGGTCATTGCCGGCATGAACCTGCCGATGCTGATCAAGCTGTCCAGCATTCGCAAGGGCGACAATATGAGCGCGGCGCTGGACGAGGCGCAGGCAGCCGGCCGCAAATACATCAATGTCGCCAGCCAGCTTTTGAGCAGCAAATGAACGCGCTGTCGGCCAAGAAGGATGACATCGTCCGGGAGTTTCCAATCGTCAACCAGCGTGGCCTGCATGCCCGCGCCTCGGCGAAGTTCGTTCAGGTTGCCAGCGGCTTCGACGCCTCCGTCCATGTCGAGAAGGACGGCGTCAAGGTCGGCGGCACCTCGATCATGGGTTTGATGATGCTGGCGGCGAGCCCCGGCTATTCGATTCGCGTCACCGCCAGTGGCCCGGAGGCCGAGCAGGTCATCGACGCACTGGAGAAACTGGTCGCCTCCCGCTTCGGCGAAGAGTCCTGACGCCTGGAGCGCCGCGCGTCCTTTGGACTCGAATTTGCGCATCGTGCTTTCCGAAAATCGCTTCCGAAGACATGCACGGATAAAGATTTCTTTATATCCCATTGTCGTCCGACCGGCGATCTGCTAGTCAGGCCGGCAACTCGCGCCCTTCGAAACGCCTTTGGCGCGGGCGCATCCCGAAGACAATTCTTGATCGGAGCACTGCCATGACGGGTAGCAAAGACTATGTGGTCGCCGACATCTCTCTTGCCGGCTGGGGCCGCAAGGAGATCGAGATCGCCGAAACCGAAATGCCGGGTCTGATGGCCTGCCGCGAGGAATTCGGCAAGGCGCAGCCGCTCAAGGGCGCGCGCATCACCGGTTCGCTGCACATGACCATTCAGACGGCGGTGCTGATCGAAACGCTGAAGGTGCTCGGCGCCGATATCCGCTGGGCCTCCTGCAACATCTTCTCGACCCAGGACCATGCGGCCGCGGCCATCGCCGAGGCCGGCATTCCGGTCTTCGCCATCAAGGGCGAGACGCTCGAAGACTACTGGGTCTACACCGACAGGATTTTCCAGTGGGCCGATGGCGGCACCTCCAACATGATCCTGGATGATGGCGGCGACGCCACCATGTACATCCTGATCGGCGCGCGCGCCGAAGCCGGCGAGGATGTGCTCTCCAATCCGGGCAGCGAGGAGGAAGAGATCCTGTTTGCGCAGATCAAGAAGCGTATGGCGGCTTCGCCCGGCTTCTTCACCAAGCAGAAGGAAGCGATCCGCGGCGTCACCGAAGAGACGACGACCGGCGTCAACCGGCTCTATCAGTTGCAGAAGAAGGGCCTGCTGCCGTTCCCGGCCATCAACGTCAACGATAGCGTGACCAAGTCGAAATTCGACAACAAATACGGCTGCAAGGAATCTCTGGTCGACGGCATTCGCCGCGGCACCGACACGATGATGGCCGGCAAGGTCGCGGTCGTCTGCGGCTATGGCGACGTCGGCAAGGGCTCTTCGGCGTCGCTCAAGGGCGCCGGCGCCCGCGTCAAGGTCACCGAGGTCGATCCGATCTGCGCGTTGCAGGCGGCGATGGACGGCTTCGAAGTCGTCACGCTCGAGGATGCCGCACCGACGGCCGACATCATCATCACCACCACCGGCAACAAGGACGTCGTCACCCTCGACCACATGCGGTCGTTCAAGGACATGGTGATCGTCGGCAATATCGGTCACTTCGACAACGAGATCCAGGTGGCGTCGCTGCGCAATCTGAAGTGGACCAACATCAAGCCGCAGGTCGACATGATCACCTTCCCGGACGGCAAGCGGATGATCCTTTTGTCGGAAGGCCGCCTGCTCAATCTCGGCAATGCCACCGGCCATCCGAGCTTCGTCATGTCGGCGTCCTTCACCAACCAGGTGTTGGCCCAGATCGAGCTCTACACCAAGCCCGGCCAGTACGAGAATCAGGTCTATGTCCTGCCGAAGCATCTCGATGAAAAGGTCGCGCGCCTGCATCTCGACAAGCTTGGCGCCCGGCTTACCGAACTGTCCGGCGAACAGGCCGCCTATATCGGCGTGACCCCGCAGGGGCCGTTCAAGCCGGAACACTACCGCTATTAACCAAAGCTTAAATTACCACTAGATATTGATGCCGGGCGATTGACTTTTCGCCCGGCTTTATTTTTGCGCTGATTGATTCTTCACGCCGATTCGCGCAAGCGCTATGGTGCTGATTCGCGGGTCCGGGGACGAGGGCCGACGCACGCATCAGGGCGGTCTTGCATTCAGGCGGCGAAGAGGACCAAGACATGCCGGGGGATAACCCGCCTCGCGCGGGACAGGCCGTTTCCGGCGGCCACAACGATTCGGTGACCACGGATTCCGCTGCAACAGGCGGAAGCCTCCTATGGTGCGCTGGCGCTCGCGTCGGAAAATTGCTTGCCTCTTCCGCGCTCGCCGGTCCGCTGCTCGGTTTTGCGGCGCATGCTGAAACCGTCGCTGCGCAAAAAGCCGGGCTGTCGGTCTCCACGGTCGAGGTCATGCAGCTCGCCATGTTTGTCGGCGTCATGGGCGCGGCACTTGTCTCGGCCATCGCCCTGATCCGCGAAAGAGCGCGCACCTCGGCACAGAATGTCGAACTCAGAGCCCGCTTAGCCGACGTCAACGCTGCGCTGCGGCGCTCCGAGGCGCTGCTCAATCTGCGCGACCAGCGTGTCATCGTATGGGCCGCGGAAAACAAGAAACCCGAGCTCGTCGGAACATTGCCGGTTGAGAGCGGCGCCCCGGAAGACCGCGCCGCTTTCCTCGCCTTCGGCCGTTGGCTGATGCCGCGCTCGGCGGCGGCGCTCGAGAACGCCGTGGCGGGACTGCGGGAAAAGGCGAGGCCGTTCGATCTCGTCATCGAATCGCAGGTCGGTGCGCCGCTCGAAGTGCACGGTCGCAAGAGCGCAGCACACGTGCTTGTGCGCTTCGTCTCGCTGTCTGAAACGCAGCGAAGCGAGGCCAGGCTGAAAATCGAAAACCAGCGCCTCGCCACCGACTATGACACGATGCTCGGCCTTCTCGACGCGCTCAGCATGCCGTCATGGCTGCGCACGGCGGACGGGCGGTTGAAATGGGTCAACCGCGCCTATGCCAACGCAGTCGAAGCGGAAAATGCCGAAGCGGCCGTTCGCGACGCGAAGGAATTCCTGGGTGGCCAGGCGCGCGATGCGATCGCTGCGCAGCACAAGTCGCATCCCGTCTTCGAGCAGGCGCTTTCCACCGTCATCGAAGGCGACCGCCGCATGTTCGCTGTGACCGACTTCGCCGGCGCGGATGGTTCGGCGGGTCTTGCCTGTGACACCAGCGGCATCGAGATCATCCGTAACGAATACGAGCGGACCGTGCGGAGCCATGCCGACACGCTCGATCAACTCAACACCGCCGTGGCGATTTTCGATACCGACGAGAAGCTGCGGTTTTTCAACCAGGCGTTCCAGAAACTATGGGGCCTCGACAGCGGCTTCCTGCACAGCGCCCCGGACAACGCCTTGTTGCTCGACAGGCTGCGCAGCGAAGGCAAGATCGCCGAGCAGCCCGAATGGCGGCGCTGGAAGGAGAGCCTGCTAGGCGCCTATCGCGCGGTCGAGTCGCAGGAACATTGGTGGCATCTGCCGGACGGCAAGACCATCCGCGTTGTCGCCAATCCGCAGCCCAAGGGCGGCGTGACCTGGGTGTTCGAGAACCTGACCGAGAAGATGGACCTCGAAAGCCGCTACCAGACCGCGGTGCGGGTCCAGGGCGAGACGCTCGACAATCTTGCCGAGGGCGTGGCCGTGTTCGGCCCGGACGGAAGGCTCAGATTGTCGAACCCGGCATTCGCAGCACTTTGGGGACTGGACGCCGACGCCGCCAAGCCCAACGTCCACGTCTCCACGATCCGCGATCTTTGCGACCGGCGCGCCGCCGACAGTCCCTGGGCCGGGTTCGTTGCCGCCATCACCGGTTTCGACGATGAGCGCCGCGACCGCCACGGCCAGACCGAGCTGAACAACGGCAACGTGCTGCGCTACGCGATGATCCCGCTGCCCAACGGGCAGGTGATGATGACCTTCGTCGACGTCACCGACAGCGTCAATGTCGAGCGGGCCCTAAAGGACAAGAACGAGGCGCTGGAAAAATCCGACCAGCTCAAGAACGAGTTCGTGCAGCACGTCTCCTACGAATTGCGCTCGCCGCTGACCAACATCATCGGCTTCACCGAGCTTCTTTCGCTGCCGTCGACCGGGCCATTGAGCCAGAAGCAGCGCGAATATGTCGAGCATGTCGGCTCGTCTTCCTCGGTCCTGCTCACCATCGTCAACGACATCCTCGACCTGGCGACCGTGGATGCCGGCATCATGGAGCTCGACATCTCCGAAGTTCACGTCGACCGGACCATCGCCGCCGCCGCCGAGCTTGTTGCCGACCGGCTGGAGGAGCATGCAATCAGGCTCAAGATTGACGCGGCCACCGCGCCAAAGACGTTCCACGGCGACGAAACCCGCGTCCGCCAGATCCTCTACAATCTGCTGAGCAACGCCGCGAACTACGCTCCGGAGGCGAGCACCATCACGCTCGCCTGCCGCTCGCTTGCCGAAGGCGTGGAATTCTCCGTTCATGACGACGGTCCCGGCATGCCGCCGGACCTGCTCGATTCGGTGTTCCGGCGGTTTGAACCGCGCACCAATGGCGGCCGCCGGCGCGGCGCCGGCCTCGGCCTGTCGATCGTCAAGAGCTTTGTCGAACTGCAC
>NZ_RZTI01000173.1:0-10177 GCF_003997275.1 Mesorhizobium sp. M6A.T.Ce.TU.002.03.1.1 | reverse complement strand
ATTGCATCGGCCGGAGCGGTTTCCGACGGCTCGACGACCGGCTCTGCCTGCTCGACGGGCGGTTCGGGCGGAGGCTCCGTTTCGGCTATCTCGGGCTCCTCGGCCGGATCCGGCTGATCGGGCGTCACCTCGTCCGGTATCGGGGCCGGCATGGCCGGCGTGAACGCCATCGGCGACAATTCGATCAGCTGCGCCTGCGGCGGCCCGCCATCGGGCGCGGCCGGCCGCCAGCCCTGCATCGCATAGCCGATAGCGGCATGCGCCACCAGAACCAGCGCAGCCGCGCCCGCCCACCATGCCATCTCACGCATGCCGAAGCGGCGCTGATCGGCCATAGGCAGGGCGGCCGCCGGCGACATTATTGGCCCGTTCCGTCTTGCGGCGCCGCGGCATCGCCGGGCAGCGTCTCGAGGCCGACCAGCGCGATCTTCAGATAGCCGGCGCCGCGCAAAAGGTTCATCACCTCCATCAGATCGCCATAGCCGACCGCCTTGTCGGCACGCAGGAAGATGCGCGTCTGCCTGTCGCCTTTTGTCCTGCCGACGAGCGTGGCGGCGAAAGTTTCGCGCGGCACGGTATCGTTGCCGATTGCCAGGCTGAGATCATCTTTTAGCGTCAGGAACAGCGGCGTCTCCGGCCGGGGAGCCGGCGTCGCGGTCGAGCCGGGCAGGTCGACATTGACGTCCACCGTCGCCAGCGGTGCCGCGACCATGAAGATGATCAGCAGGACCAGGATCACGTCGATGAACGGCGTGACGTTGATCTCGTGGTTTTCCTCGAGATCGCCGTCGATGTTCTCTCGAATTCTAGCCGCCATGGCGTCGCTCCGTGTTCATTCCGCGGCCATCGACTTTGCCGGCGCGACCGTGCGGAAATCGAGATCCCGGCTGACCAGCCGTTCGACCCCCGCCGACGCATCGGCAAGGATCTGCCTGTAGCCGGCTATCGATCGCGCAAAGACGTTGTAGATGACCACCGCCGGGATCGCCGCGACAAGGCCCATCGCGGTGGCCAGCAAGGCCTCTGCAATGCCCGGGGCAACGACCGCGAGATTGGTGGTCTGCGCCTGCGAGATGCCGATGAAGGCGTTCATGATGCCCCAGACGGTGCCGAAAAGGCCGACAAACGGCGCGGTCGAGCCGATCGTCGCCAGCACGCCGGTGCCGCGCGACATGCGCCGCGCCGCCGCCGCCTCGATGCGCGACAGTCGCGAGGTGACCCGTTCCTTCAGCCCGTCGCCGGACACATGGTCGAGCGAGCCGGCCGAAAGCGCTGCCTCTTCCTCCGCCGCCCGCACCAGCAGGGCGCCAGGACCACCATTGTGGCCAAGCGCGCGCCCGGCCTGGTTCAGCGTGGCGGCATTGCCGATGGCTTGTGCCGCGCGGCGTGCGCGCAGCTTGCCGCCAAGGATCTCCAGCGACTTGGCCAGCCATATCGTCCAGGTGACGAAGGACGCGAATGCCAGCCCGATCATCACCGCTTTCACGACGATGTCGGCTGCCATGAACATGCCCCATGGCGACAGATCATGCGGCAGGGTCAGGGACGTCGCCGCCGAAGGACCAGTCTCGATGGGTGTGGTCTGGGTGGGCGTGGTCACGCCGGGCTGCGTCACCTGCGGCACGACGGCGTTTGGCGCGGCCTCCGCCGGCGGCGCGGGAGCGGGCGCCTCGATCGCCGGAGCCGCGCCCGGTTGCTCCTGGGCGGCCGTGCCCGGTTGCTCCTGGGCGGCAGTGCCGCCGGCCGACAGGATGACGGATGCGACCAACGCGGCGAACAAACCATGTCTGGACAAGGGCTTCTTCCTCATTCTCACAGTGGCCTCATTGCACATAGCCGATGGGCTGGCCGGTGACGGGGTGCGCGAACACACCCATTTCGACACCGAAAATTCCTTTGAGCACGTCGCCCTGCATGATCTGGTCCGGCGTGCCGCGCGTCAGCAGCCTGCCATCCTTCAGCGCGATCAGTTCGTCGCAGTAGCGCGCCGCCATATTGGGATCGTGCAGCACCACGACGACGCACAGATCGCGTTTGCGGCTAAGAGCCCTGACCAGCCCCAGCACCTCGACCTGATGGGCGATGTCGAGCGCCGAGATCGGCTCGTCGAGCAGCATGACGCCGGCATTTTGCGCCACCAGCATGGCCAGCCATGCGCGCTGGCGCTCGCCGCCGGACAATTCGTCCACCAGCCGGTCGGTGAAGTCAGCCATGTCGGTCAGGACAAGCGCCTCGTCGACATGGCGCCTGTCCTCATGCCCGAAGCGGCCGAGCGCGCCATGCCAGGGATAGCGCCCGAGCGTCGCCAATTCGCGCACGGTGAGACCGGTCGCCGCCGGCGTCGTCTGCGGCAGATAGGCGAGCGCGCGGGCGAGCTCGCGCGCGCCCCACTGCACCAGCGGCCGCTGCGCGAAGGTGATGCCGCCCGAGCTTGCCGGCTGCTGGCGCGCCAAGAGCTTGATCAGCGTCGACTTGCCCGAGCCGTTGTGCCCGATCAGCCCATAGACGCGCGAGCGTTGCAGCTCGAGTGTGACAGGACCGAGCAGCGTCCGCTCGCCGACAGCAAAGCGCACCGCATCGACATGGAAGGCAGTCTGGGCATGTGTTCCAGCCACGGTGTTGGCCTCTCTTCGGCTTCGCGCGCGCATTTCCGAAATCGGTTTCGGCAATCCGGTTTTCGGCGCCGATGCCCGGTTGACTATGAAACATGACTTTACTAGTCAACAATGAAGATGACTTTTTGAGTCAACAAAATGTCGTGACGCGCCGGATCTGCGTCGAAATTCGAAAAAGTAGGGCTGGCCGAGATGGTGAGTGGTTCTGGTCGCGGAAGAATCCGGTATGAAATGCCTGCGCGCCGAAACCTGCTGATCGCGGCGATGTCGCTGCCTGTGCTGCTTGGCGGCGGCCATGCCGTCGCGCAGGAGGCGACCACCACTCTCGACCCGATCAATGTCCAGGAACGCGTCGAAAGCGCCTTTGGAACGGTCGACGGCTATGTCGCCACCCAGGGCTCCACCGCCACCAAGACCGACACCCCGCTGATCGAGACGCCGCAGTCGATATCGGTCGTCACCAGAGACCAGATGGAAGCGCAGGCGGTGGACAGCCTGAACAGCGCGCTGCGTTATACTCCAGGCGCCAGCGGCAATCTCTACGGCACCGACAATCGTGGCCACGGCTTGCAGATGCGCGGCATTTCGAACTCCAGCGGCGTCTTCTACAAGGACGGGCTGCAGCTCAAAGAAAGCAATTTCACGCTGTTCACCGCGCTCGATTCCTACGGCGCCGAACGCTACGAAATCCTGCGCGGGCCGGCGTCGGTTCTTTACGGCCAGGCAAGTCCTGGCGGCATCATCAATTACGTCAGCAAACGCCCGACCGAGGAGAACCTCCGCGAGGTCGAGCTCGGCGCCGGGAGCTTCAACCGCTATGAAGGAAAGTTCGATTTCAGCGGCGCAGTCAACGCCGACAAGTCGCTGCTGTTCCGCCTCACCGGCGCCGCCCATATGGGCGACACCCAGACAGATTTCGTCAAGGACGACCGCATCTTCATCGCCCCGGCGCTGACCTGGCAGCCGGATGCCGATACCAGCCTGACGATACTCGCTAATTATCAGCGCGATCGCTCCGGCTGGGCGATGCAGTACCTACCGGCATACGGCACGATCAGGCCGGGTAAGGACGGGAAATATCTGCCGAACAGCATGTTCGTCGGCGAACCGGACTTCGACACCTACAACAATGACCAGGCGTCGATCGGTTACGAGTTCGATCACCGCTTCAACGAGACATGGCAGGTTCGCCAGCATGCCCGCTATGTTTATCTGAAGCACTATGAGGAAGGCGTCTTCGGAGGCGGGCTTCTGAATGATGAGGGCGACTATTCCCGCTATGCCGATGCCGGCGGCACCAGGCTCAGCGGCGTGACCATCGACAACCAAGCGCAAGCCGATTTCGATACCGGGCCGCTCGCCCACACGCTGCTCATTGGCCTCGACTACAAGCGCTACACCTATCGCGACGATGCCTCCAGCAACGATATGATCGGCGACGATTTCAATATTTTCGACCCGGTCTATGGCTACCCGGTCGGCGAAATGACGCCCTATACAGACACCGACACGACTCAATCGCAGGTCGGCCTCTATGCGCAGGACCAGATCAAGCTGGGCAACTGGCGGCTGACGCTCGGCGGACGCCAGGACTGGGCGGACTCGAAAGTCTACGACAATCTGGCCGGCGCTTTCGATCCCCGCCAGAAGGACAACGCCTTCACCAGCCGCGCCGGCCTGCTTTATCTCGCCGACAACGGCCTTGCCCCTTATGTCAGCTATTCCGAATCGTTCCAGCCGGTGTCCGGCCCCGACAGCAACGGCAATCCCCTCGTCCCCGAAACCGGCAAGCAGTACGAAATCGGCCTGAAATATCAGCCGGTCGGCTGGAACTCCTTCGTCACCGTTTCGGCCTTCGACCTGACCCGGCAGAATGTCGTGCGCTATGACGGCGTTGGCCGACCCGACGACATCTTCCAGACCGGCGAGATCCGCTCGCGCGGCATCGAGCTGGAAGGCGTTGCGAGCCTTGATTCCGGCTTCGACCTCAGGGCGGCCTACACCTATCTCGACACCGAGATCACCAGTCCGACCAGCATCAACGGGGATGGAACGAGCAACCAGGGCAACACGCCTTTCGGCGTGCCGACACACGCGGCCTCGCTGTGGGCGAACTACACTGTCGGCAGCGGCAGGCTGGAGGGCCTCGGGCTCGGCGCCGGCATCCGCTATGTCGGCTCGACCTACGGCGACGACGCCAATACGTTCAAGGTGCCGGCCGTCACGCTCGTCGATGCCGCGCTCCACTACAAATGGCAGAGCGCCGAGCTGAACCTCAATGTCAGCAATCTGTTCGACAAGCGCTATGTCGCCTCCTGCTTCGCAGAAAGCTTCGGCTGCTTTTATGGCGAGGGGCGCCGGATCAAGGGCTCGGTGAAGTACACATGGTGACCCTCGCGTGCAGGCCCGGACCCAATTGGCACCCCTGACGCGGCGCCGATGCCTTGCCGGCCTGGCCGCGACGAGCCTCGGTCTGCGCGGCGATCTGGCGCGTGCGGCACCGCCGCCGCGGATCGCCTGCCTCGAATGGACCTCGGCCGAGATGGTCATCTCGCTCGGCATCGGGCCAGTCGCGGTCGCCGACGTCAAGGGTTACCGCGACTGGGTCGTGGGTCCGGCTCTTCCCGCCGGCTGCATCGATCTCGGCTCGCGCGGCGAGCCCAATCTCGAGCTGCTCCTGGAACTCAAGCCCGACCTGATCACCGGCGCCTATGGCTTCGGGCTCGACGAAGCTCCGTTCAAGCGGATCGCGCCAGTGCACACCGTGCCCTTCTACGACGGTGCCGAAGCGCCTTATCGCCAGGCCGAAATTGAAACGCTGAAGCTTGGCTCGCAGCTCGGCCGCGAGGCTGAGGCGCAGCGGCTTATCCAGGAGACGGCGGCGGCAATCGCCCAGATCAGGGCACAATTGGCAGGACGGGCAAAGCAGCCGCTCGCTGTGGTCAGCATGTTCGACGACCGCCACGTCCGTGTTTACGGCAAGGGCGGTCTGTTCCAGGACGTGCTCGACAGGCTGAGCCTCACCAATGCCTGGACGGCGCCGACCGATGGTTGGGGGTTTTCCATGCTGGGCATCGAAGAGCTGGTTGCGATCGGCGAGGCTCGCGTGATTTCCCTCGATCCGATCCCGCCGCATGTGAAGATCAGGATCGACCAAAGCAGCCTCTGGGCGAATCTTCCCTGCGTCAAAGCCGGCAACGTAAGGACAATCCCGCCGGTATGGCCGTTTGGCGGACTTGCCGCCGCTGCCCGTTTTGCAAATTTGCTGGTCCGGGCATGACCGTCATGCAGTCCACGGCCGGCCCTCGTGCTCGTTTCGTGGCAGGCGGCTGGATGCTCGTCGCCCTCGTCGGCGTGCCGGCGGTGCTCGCGGCATATCTCACCGCAGCCGGGCTTTTGCGCCTGTTGCCCGCCGACATGTGGTGGCAGTCGCTCGGGGCGACGGACTTTGCCGATCCGCGGCAGCTGCTTTACCGCCATGCCTTTCTGCCGCGTCTGGCGATCAGCCTGCTAGCCGGCGCGGCGCTCGGCCTGACCGGCACGCTGCTCCAGCAGGTGCTGCGCAATCCGCTCGCCGAGCCGACGACCATCGGCACCAATGCAGGCGCGACCGTCGCCCTGACGATCGCCACGCTCTACGCGCCGTGGATGCTGGAGCAAGGTCGCGAATGGGCGGCGCTCGCCGGCGGCGCCCTGTCGACGCTGGCGGTTTTGGCGCTGGCTCAGGGCCGGAGTTTCTCGCCGGTCGCGATCATCATTTCCGGCCTGGTGGTCAGCCTGACATGCAGTTCGGCGAGCGCTCTGCTGATGGCAGCCAATCGCGAATATTCCGAGGAGCTTTTCATCTGGCAGAGCGGTTCGCTGATCCAGAACGGCGACGCCGTGGTGCTCGGCTTCGCGCCATGGCTCGCGGTGGCCGGCATTGCTGCCTTCGTTCTGCTCCGGCCGCTACGGCTTCTGGACCTGAGCGACGAGGGTGCGGAAAGCCTCGGCACGAAACCCGTGGTGACACGGCTGGCCGGGATGACTGTCGCCGTCGCGCTGAGCAGCATGGTGGTCGCAGCCGTCGGCGTCATCAGCTTCGTGGCGCTTGCGGCGCCGGCGCTGGTCAGGCTCGCCGGCGCACGGACCTTGCGCCAGCGCATGATCTGGGCGCCCCTAGCGGGCGCCGCGCTGTTGTGGCTGACCGACCGGCTGGTGCAGGTCGTGCCGTTCACCTCCGAAATCCCGGCAGGCGTGGCGACTGCTTTCCTCGGTGCGCCGCTGCTGTTTCTTCTCCTGCCGAAATTGCGCACCAGCCCGGATCGGGACGGCGCCATGCTGTCTTCCGTGCGCAGGCGAAGCGGGTGGGTCTATCTGCTGGCCGGCCTCCTCGCGATGGCGCTTCTTCTCTGCGCCGCGCTTGTTGTCGGGCGAGGCGCGGCCGGCTGGCACGTGGCCTCGGCCGCCGAACTTGCCGACCTCCTGCCGCTCAGGGCGCCTCGCATCGCCGTCGCAGTTTCCGCTGGCATGATGCTGGGCGTGGCCGGCACGCTGATGCAGAGGATGACCGGCAATCCGATGGCGGCGCCCGAGGTGCTGGGTGTTTCCGGCGGCGCCTCGCTAGGCATCCTGCTGCTCTTCGTCGCGACTTCTGATGTCAGCCGCCCGGCAATGATCGCGGCCGGTCTCGTCGGGGCTCTGGCCAGCCTGGCGATGATTTCGCAGACCGGCCGCCGGCAACCCATCGCGAATGATCGGCTGCTGCTTTCCGGTGTCGCCGTGGCGACGATGGCATCGGCATTCTCGGCGGTGCTGCTCGCCAGCGGCGATCCTCGGCTCGATACGCTCATCGGCTGGCTATCCGGCTCCACCTACCGGGCCACCGCCGCCGATGCCACAATCGCAGCTGTGACGGCAATTGCTCTGCTGGCCGTCGTGCCCCTCACAATCCGCTGGCTGGAAATCCTGCCGCTTGGAGAAGCCGCCTCGCGCGGGCTCGGGCTTAGCCTCTTTCGCGTTCGGGTCATCCTCCTGGTGCTTATTGCGGTGCCGACGACAGTAGCCACGCTTGTCATCGGACCGCTGAGCTTCGTCGGATTGATGGCGCCGCACCTGGCCCGCATGCTCGGCTTCCAACGCGCCTTGCCGCCGCTTTTCGCATCCGCGATCGTTGGCGGGATGATCCTTGTTTTGGCCGACTGGGCCGGCCGGACGCTCATTTTCCCATGGCAGATTCCGGCGGGCCTGCTGGCTGCCCTGGTCGGAGGGCCTTATTTCATGGTGCTGATGTGGAAAGGCCGGCAATGAGCGCTGGCCTTCGCACCGTCAAGCGCTACCGGCTGGCGGCCAGATAGCGTCGGAAGATCCCACTGTTAGCCGGCTCCGTTAGGGATCAGCACACGACCACGCCCTGCCGCGAATTTTAGTGGCGGCACCACCCTATGTTTCCGAAGACAGATCGCAAATTCACGAAACCGGTTTAGTAAAGCGGTTTACAAACCCTGTTGCCTATGCTGAACTCTCGGCTGTTGGGAGAAGTCGATATGAGGGCCGCAGACGTTTGCACTGTTGAAGGAATGTGGCCGAGCCTCCGATGAAAAAGCCCGCTGCATCGACGATCAGGAATGTGGCGCACGCGGCCGGCGTCTCGGTCACCACCGTGTCACGTCACCTGAACGGCCGTATCAAGCTGCCCGCGGAAACCAGCGAGCGCATCAGAGCCGCCGTGGCGAAGCTGGAGTATCGCCCCAACGCCATCGCGCGACGCCTCAGCAAAGGCCGCAGCGAAACCATCGGCCTGATCGTTTCCGACATCTCCTACCCATTTTTCGCCGCCATCGCGAGTTCGGCGGAAGAGGAAGCGAGCCGTCTCGGCTATAGCCTGGTGATGTTCAACAGCCGCAACATCGCCGCCAAGGAACTGGCCTTCCTGTCGCGCATCGACGACGCACAGGTGGACGGCATCCTGCTGATGACCAACCATCCGGACGATGGCGCGCTCGTCGAGAAGATCAATGCCTGCAGCAACGTCGTCCTGGTCGACGAGGATGTTCCGGGCGCCATGGCGCCGCGACTGTTTGCCGATAACCGTCTCGGCGCCCAGCTTGCCACCGATCATCTTCTGGCGCATGGGCACGAGACGATCGCCTTCGTCGGCGGCCCGCCGGCGCTGCTCAGCAGCAGGGAACGGTTCGGCGCCTTCAAGGACAGTCTCAAGAATAGCGGCCTGAGGGTGAATCCCGATCACGTCTTCTTCGGCGACTACGACGAACAGTCAGGCCTGCGTGCCATACTGCAGTTCGCCGCACTCGACAATCCGCCGACCGCCATCTTCGCCTCCGCCGACATGCTGGCGCTGGGGATTTTGCAAGGCTGCCGCAAGCTCGGCATCACCGTGCCGGCCGAGCTGTCGCTGGTCGGGTTCGACGACATCCGCAATGTCGATCTTCTCGATCCGCCGCTGACGGCCATCCACCAATCCGCCGAGGAATTCGGGCGCCGGGCGGTTGGCCTGCTGATCGACCACATCAACGGCGCCGAGATTCCGGACGTGGCGCCGGTCGCGGTGAAGCTTGTCGTGCGCCACTCCGTGGCCGCGCCGCGCAAGGCGCATTGGAAACTGGCAGGAAACGCCTCAGCGGAAAATCGACCGCCGGCAAGAGTGGGAATCTAGGCCATGATCCCGAAAAGATCATGGCCAAGAAAGACAACAGAGACGGATTAAATCCGCGAAGACATGCAGTCACCATCAACAATGGGAGAATGAAAAATGACAATCTCGCATTTCGCACAAGACGCGGCGCAGATCGCGCTGGAAAAATTCAACCGCGGTGAGATCGATCGCCGATCTTTCCTCTTTGCCCTCGGCGGCCTCGGACTTGCGGCCGCCTTCAAGCCGGGTGTTGCCCAGGCCGACGCCTCCGAAATCGTCGTCTGCAACTGGGGCGGTGCCGCGGCGGACGCCTTCGCCAAGGCCTATGGCGACCCCTTCACCAAGAAGAGCGGCATGAAAGTGGTGATCGACGGGGCCGGGCCAGCGGTCGGAACAATCAGGGCCATGGTCGAGTCCGGCAAGGTCATCTGGGACGCCACCGACGGCGGCATGATCGACTCGCTGACACTGGGCAAGGGCAATCTGGTCGAGCCGATCGACTACACGATCGTCGACAAATCGCAGGTGCCCGAGAATTTCGCCGGCGAGTTCGGCGTCTCGAACTATGTCTATTCGAACGTGCTCGCCTATGACGCCGAGGCGACCAAGGGCACAGCACCCACCGGCTGGGCCGACTTCTTCGACACGGCGAAATTCCCCGGCAAACGCACCATGTGCAAATGGATCCAGGGCCAGCTCGAATTCGTCCTCATGGCGGACGGCGTCGCGCCCGCCGACCTTTATCCGCTCGATGTCGACCGGGCGTTCAAGAAGCTGAAGCCGATGCTTGCCGACATCATCTTCTGGGAAGGCGGCGCGCAGACACAGCAATTGTTCCGCGAGGGCGAAGTCGTGATGGGCAACATCTGGCACACCCGCGCCAACCTGCTCAACAAGGAGACGCCCGACAAGTTCAAATGGATCTGGG
>NZ_RZTI01000172.1:0-10211 GCF_003997275.1 Mesorhizobium sp. M6A.T.Ce.TU.002.03.1.1 | reverse complement strand
ACGCGCCGGCGTGCGATTCATCGGCACGGAAACGCATGAAGGTGGCGTAGCGCTGCCGGAACTGCTCGAGGACCTGGCCGCGCTCGGCATGGCGAGTGTTCTGGTCGAGGGCGGCGCCAAGGTGGCCGAGGCCTTCCTCGCCGAAGGGCTGGTCGACCGGATCGTGCTGTTCCAGGGGCTGGAGCCGATCGGCAAGGGCGGCATTGCATCGCCCATCGACGCCAACCATATCCCGGCGGGATTTCGCAAATTGCGCGACATGCGTTTCGGCGAAGACAGCTACGCCGAGTGGATAAGGGATTTCTGATGTTTACCGGGATTGTCACCGATGTCGGCACCGTCGCTGCCGTCAAGCCGCTGAGGGAAGGGGTGGGCTTGCGTATAGACACCGCCTATGACCCTGAGACGATCGCCATCGGGGCTTCGATTTCGTGCGGCGGCGTCTGCCTGACGGTGACAGCGCTCCCGGAAAGCGGCGCCAACGCGCGCTGGTTCGAGGTCGAGGCGTGGGAAGAGGCGCTCAGGCTGACGACAGCGATGGCCTGGAAATCCGGCGCGAGGATCAATCTGGAGCGGGCGCTGAAGATCGGCGACGAACTCGGTGGCCACATCGTATCAGGCCATGTCGACGGCATGGCCGAGATCGTGGCGCGCAAGGAGGAAGGCGATGCCGTACGCTTCACGCTGGAATCGCCGCGCGAGCTGGCCAAATTCATCGCACCGAAGGGCTCCGTCGCGCTCGACGGCACTTCGCTCACCGTCAACAAGGTCGAGGGCACCCGCTTCGACGTGCTGCTGATCCATCACTCGCTGACCGTCACCACCTGGGGCGAACGCGATGTCGGCGATCGCGTCAACCTCGAGATCGACACCATGGCCCGCTACGCGGCACGCTTGGTGGAGGCGGCGAAAGAGGGGCTTTGAGCCGCCCTTGGAAATTAGACGCAGTTCGACCCTCTGACAAAGCTTGCGAACGCGGCCGCTTCGGCCTAAGTCACCGGCGATCCCGGAGACATCTATGGCTGGTACATCCCAACACGGCAAAGCGTTCATTCGCCCGAAGAAGAAGGCCCACCTTCTTGTCATCGAGGCGCGCTTCCATGATGATCTTGCCGACGCGCTGCTCGAAGGCGCGACAAGCGCGCTCGATGAAGCGGGCGCGACATACGACGTCGTCACCGTTCCGGGCTCGCTCGAAATTCCCGCGGTGATTTCCTTCGCGCTCGACGGCGCCGCCGAAGGCGGGCCGAGCTATGACGGTTTTGTCGCCCTCGGCACCGTCGTGCGCGGTGACACCTATCATTTCGACATCGTCGCCAATGAATCGAGCCGTGCCCTGATGGATCTCTCCGTGCAGGAAGCGGTCTGCATCGGCAACGGCATCCTGACCACCGAAAATGATGAGCAGGCCTGGACGCGGGCCAAACGCTCGGAAGGCGACAAGGGCGGCTTTGCCGCGCGTGCGGCGCTGACCATGATTGCCCTCAAGCAACAGTTGGGAGAGCGATCATGAGCGAACCCGCATCACCCGGCCAGCCCGCGGTACGCCACGCCAATAAGCGCGGCGCTGCCCGTCTGGCCGCCGTGCAGGCGCTCTATCAGATGGATGTCGCCGGCAGCGGCGTCTTCGAAATCACCGCCGAATACGAGGCGTTCAGGCTCGGCAAGGAAGTCGACGGCGCGCTCTATCGCGAGGCGGACGCACAATGGTTTCGCGCTATCCTCGCCGGCGTCGTCGAGAACCAGAAAACCATCGATCCGATTATCCGCCAGGCGCTGACCGAGGACTGGCCGTTGTCCAGGCTCGATTCGACGCTGCGCGCCATATTGCGCGCCGGCGTCTACGAACTGATGAAGCGAGAGGACGTGCCGGTGGCTGTCATCGTTTCGGAATATGTCGACATCGCCAAGGCGTTTTACGAAGAAGACGAGCCGAAGCTAGTCAACGCGGTGCTTGATCGCGTGTCGCGCCGGGTGCGCGGCGAGGGGCGTGGCAAGGACGCTTCATGACGGCAGTCGTTATCGCCGAAGCTAGTAGGGAAGCGCGCCGCACGGCGTTCATCCTTGCGGCCTCGCAGGCCATTATCGGCTCGGCCGCGCCTATCGCCATTTCCCTGGGTGCGCTGGCCGGACAACATCTGCTCGATGCGGACAAGTCGCTGGCGACGGCGCCGGTTACGGGCTTCAATGTCGGCGTGGCGCTCGGTTCCCTGCCGGCGGCAGCCATCATCCGCTGGCTCGGCCAGCGCGACGGCTTCATGACCGGCACGATCGTCACTGCGCTCGGTGGGCTGATTGCCACGCTGGCGCTGTTTCAGGCCAGCTTTTGGCTGTTTGCCTTCGGCCTGCTGGTGATCGGCGTCGGCGGTGCCTTCGTCCAGCAATTCCGTTTCGCCGCCGCCGACAACGCACCGTCTGAATTCAAGGCGCGCGCCATCTCCTTCGTGCTGGCTGGCGGCATCGTCACCGCCATCCTTGGGCCGCAGATCGTCATCTTCACCCGCGAACTGTTTGCGCCGGTGATGTTTGCCGGCTCGTTTGCGTCCATCCTGGTTCTGGCGGCGGTCGGCGCAGCCATCCTGTCGTTCCTGCGCATCCCGGCCAAGGCAGCCGGCAAAGTGGAAATCGACGACCGCGACGCGCGGCCGCTCTCCGAGATCGTGACAAGGCCGCGTTTCGTGGCGGCGCTGTTTTGTGCCGTCGGCAGCTACGCGCTGATGAGCTTCGTCATGACCGGCGCGCCACTCGCCATGGTCGGCTGCGGCCTGTCGACGGATGATGCCACGCTCGGTATTTCCTGGCATGTCATGGCCATGTTCGCGCCGAGTTTCTTCACCGGCTCGCTGATCTATCGCTTCGGCGCCGAACGGATCGTCGCAACCGGCCTTGTGTTGCTGATCGGCTGCGCCATAGTGGCGCTGTCGGGCTTGGCATTGTGGCAGTTCTGGACGGCGCTGATCCTGCTCGGGCTTGGCTGGAATTTCGCCTTCATCGGCGCCACCGCCATGGTCGCCGACAGCTACCGGCCATCCGAAAAGGGCAAGGTCCAGGGCTTTCACGACTTCGTCCTGTTCGGCTCCGTCGCCTTTGCCTCGTTGATGTCGGGCGCGGTCTACAACGCCTGGGGCTGGGAGATGCTGAACTGGATCATCTTCCCGGTGACGGTGCTGTGCTTCGTGGCACTGGGCGTGTTGAAGATGGCTAGCGGGCGGCCGACCAGCGCATGACCCCGAACCGAAGGTTCGGAAAGGAACATGCGCAAAATCAAAAGTGCTACAGCGTCCTTTGCGCGTCCAAACGGACGCGCGGCGCTGTAGTGACATAACGCGTCGGGACGAGGCAGCAGCGGATCAACCCGCTTCCGAACAAAATTATTGCGCCCATCCCCCTTCTTATGAAACCGTGTACCCCGACGGGGCATTGAAGCCATGCTCATATGCGGCAGCCGTAGTCCGGTTCTCAGCAAGGGATTTGTGAAATGTTTTCAGTCAAGGTTCTGGCCGGCGCGGCTCTGGCGCTCGGCATCAGCGCAGCCTCGGCGAGCGCTCAAGTGGTCGTGTCGTCGAAGATCGACACCGAAGGCGGCGTGCTCGGCAACATCATCCAGCTGGTGCTGAACGCCAACAATATCCAGACCACCGACCGCATCCAGCTCGGCGGCACTCCTGTGGTGCGCAAGGCGATCACCGCCGGCGAGATCGACATCTATCCGGAATACACCGGCAATGCCGCCTTCTTCTTCGAAAAGGCCGACGATCCCGTGTGGAAGGACGCCGCCAAGGGCTATGAAACGGCCAAGAAGCTCGACTACGACGCCAACAAGATCGTCTGGCTGTCGCCGTCGCCAGCCAACAACACCTGGGCGATTGCGCTGCGCAAGGATGTGGCCGAGACCAACAAGCTGGCGACGCTGTCCGACTTCGGCAAATATGTCTCCGGCGGCGGCCAGGTGGTGCTGGCGGCCTCGGCCGAGTTCGTCAATTCGGCCGCCGCGCTGCCGGCTTTCCAGACCACCTATGGCTTCACCCTGAAGCCGGACCAACTGATCACGCTGTCCGGCGGCGATACGGCGGCGACCATCGCCGCCGCGGCAAACCAGACCAACGGCGCCAACGCCGCCATGGTCTACGGCACCGATGGCGGCATCGCGCCGTCCGGCCTGGTCGTGCTCGAAGACGACAAGGGCGTGCAGCCGGTCTATCAGCCGGCGCCGGTCATCCGCGAGGCGGTGTTGAAGGAGCATCCCGAGATCGAGACGCTGCTGAAGCCGATCTTCGCCAAGCTCGATCTCGTCACCCTGCAGGAACTGAACGGCCGCGTGCAGGTCGGCGGCGAGCCGGCCAAGGGCGTCGCCGAAGATTTTTTGAAGAAGAACGGGTTTTTGAAGTAGTCAGCCCGTTTGGAAAATGACGCCGGTGCGAGGCGCCCCCCTCTGGCCTGCCGGCCATCTCCCCCACACGGGGGGAGATTGGATGCACGCTCGGCTTCCGCCAATCGCCAACGGGGAAGATGGATCGGCGGCAATGAAGCTGCCGATCTCCCCCCAAGTGGGGGAGATGTCCGGCAGGACAGAGGGGGGCGCGACGGAGCACGACGGTCCTGACGTCAGGTCCTCAAGTCGCCGCCATCGCATAGGTACGTCATGACCATCCGCTTCGACAAGCTCGGCGTGGTCATCGCCGTGATCGTTGCCTATGCTGCTTCCGCGGCGCCCTTCGCCACCTTCCGCGCCAACCGCATCGTGCCAGGCGAGGCACGCTCGATCCTCGACGCTCTGCCTGCGGTGACAGGCCCGCTGCTGCTGGCAATCGTGCTTATCGCGGCGCTCATCGCGCTGTTGAAGACACCGCTGATCCTGCGCCTTGCCGCAAGTGTGGCCGCGCTTGCAGCACTGGCGCTGCTGATCGGGGTCGCCGGCAGGTTCCTGACGCCTGAGGGCAACACCTTTGCCCGCATCTCGCCGGCCTCGGGTTTCTGGCTGCTCATCTTCGCCTTTACGCTTTTGCTCGCCGATGTGCTGACAAGGCTGAACCTGTCGCCAGGGGCGCGGATCGGCGTGCTCGTCGTCGCGACAGCGGCGATCGGCCTGCTGCTGGTCTCGGGAAGCTGGAGCAGCCTGTCGATCCTCAAGGAATATGCCAACCGTGCCGACAGTTTCTGGGCGGAAGGCTCCAAGCATGTGACGCTGGCGCTGGGGTCGCTGGCGGCGGCGGCGATCGCAGGCCTGCCGCTCGGCATTCTCTGCCACCGCGTCGAGAAATTGCGGGCCGGCGTGCTCAACGTGCTGAACATCATCCAGACCATTCCCTCGATCGCGCTGTTCGGCCTGCTGATCGCGCCGCTCGGCTGGGTCGCGACGCATGTGCCCGGCGCGGCTTCCCTCGGCATTCGCGGCATCGGCACCGCGCCCGCCTTCGTCGCCCTGTTCCTCTATTCGCTGCTGCCGGTGGTGGCCAACACCGTGGTCGGTCTTGCCGGCGTGCCGCGCGCCGCCAACGACGCCGCGCGCGGCATGGGCATGACCGAGCGCCAGCGCCTGTTCGGCGTCGAATTTCCGCTGGCTTTCCCGGTGATCCTCACCGCCATCCGCATCGTGCTGGTCCAGAACATCGGCCTTGCCACCATTGCCGCGCTGATCGGCGGCGGTGGCTTTGGCGTGTTCGTGTTCCAGGGCGTTGGCCAGACGGCGATGGACCTGGTGCTGCTCGGCGCCATACCGACGGTGGCGCTCGCCTTTGCCGCCGCCATCATCCTCGACGCGGTGATCGAGATGACCTCCACCAAGAGACGCGAGGCACAACCGGCATGATCGAGATCGAAGGCATTACCAAGCGCTATGATGCGACAACGGTGGTCGACGACGTGTCGATGGTGATCGAGCCGCGCACCATCGCCGTCATCGTCGGCACTTCCGGTTCCGGCAAGACGACGCTGCTTCGCATGATCAACCGGCTGGTCGAGCCGACCGCGGGCGTGATCAAGCTCGACGGCGCCGACAACCGCTCGCTGCCCGGCTATGAGCTGCGCCGCAGCATCGGCTACGCCATCCAGGGCCACGGGCTGTTTCCGCATCGCACGGTGGCGCAGAACATCGCCACCGTGCCGGTGCTGCTCGGCTGGGACAAGGCCCGCATCAAGGCCCGTGTCGACGAGTTGATGACGCTCTACCAGCTCGATCCCCAGGCGTTCGGGCCACGTTATCCGCACGAGCTTTCCGGCGGTCAGCAGCAGCGCGTCGGCGTCGCCCGCGCCCTTGCCGCGGAGCCTAACGTGCTGTTGATGGACGAGCCGTTCGGCGCGCTCGACCCGATCATCCGCAACAAGGCGCAGGAGGATCTTCTGGCGATCCAGAAGCGCTTCGGCACCACCATCATCCTCGTCACCCATGACATGGAAGAGGCGGTGCATATGGGCTACAAGATCGCGGTGATGGATGCCGGCAAGCTGGTGCAATATGCCAAGCCCGCCGAGATCCTGGCGAGGCCGGCCAGCGCTTTCGTCGAGAGCCTGGTCGGCGCCAGCGAAAAACCGTTCAGGCTGCTGTCGCTCGGCCGCGTGCGCGACGCCGTCGAGAAGGGCAGCGCAGAGGGCGATGCGATCCCCGGCGACGCCAGCCAGCGCGATGCGCTGGCTGAGCTCCTCTGGTCGGGCCGCCCGGCGCTGCCGGTGAAAGGCGCCGACGGCAAGCCGCTCGGCCGCGTGACGGTGGACGGATTGGTGAAGCGCGCGGCGAGGCCGGCATGAAAGAGGCTGGCTTAAAAGCTTGGCTTCCGTCGCTGCTCAGGCTTGTCCTGGTGGTGTTGCTCATTGCCTTCGTGACCAATCCCGATTGGTTCGAACCGCTGCTGAAGCCGCTTACCGAGAACAACGCGCCAGTGATCTACAACCAGGGAAGCCTGCTGTCGCTGACGCTGCTGCATCTGAGGACCGTGCTGATCGCGACCGTGGCCGCGACCATCGTTGCTGTGGCGCTCGCCATCCTGGTCACCAGGCCAGCCGGCGTCGAATTCCTGCCGCTGTCGCGCAGCCTGGTCAATATCGGCCAGACCTTTCCGCCGGTGGCGGTGCTGGCGCTTGCCGTGCCGGCCGTCGGCTTCGGCGAGAAGCCGACGCTGATCGCGCTGTTTCTCTACGGCCTGCTGCCGATCTTCGAGAACGCGCTGACCGGGCTGACGACGCTGCCTGTCAACGTGGTCGAGGCGGCGCGCGGCGCCGGCATGACCGGCTGGCAAAGGCTGGTCAAGGTCGAGCTGCCGCTCAGCGCGCCGATCATTCTCGGCGGCATCCGGCTGTCTGTCGTCATCAGCCTCGCCACCGCGACGATCGGCTCGACCGTGGCGGCCAGGACACTGGGCGAGGTGATCATCGCCGGTCTGTTGTCGAACAACCTCGCCTTCATCCTGCAGGGCGGCCTGATCGTCGCCGCCCTTGCTGTGCTGATCTATGACGGGCTGTCGGCGATCGAGCGCTACACCGCGCGCCGCATGGGGCGAGAGACAGCGTAGCACCTCGGGCGAGGTTCGTTCGCTTCAGTGTCCGCCCGAACGCGCCGGGTGATCGAGCGTCACCTCAAGCGTGGTGCCCGTCTCGCCCGAAATCCAGCGGCGGCGGACGATTGCAAAATCATATTGTCCAGCGTCTGGAACGGCCAGCAGAAGGCTTTCATGTTCTACATGACCATGCTGGCGGTGCTGATCTTCGTCGTCCAGCCGGACGGCGACCTGCGCAAAGGCTGACGACCGCCTGCCGTTTTCAATCGATCTAATTGGGCGGCGGCGCCGGCGGGCGTGTCGCCGCCCATAGCTTTTGGGCGAAAGCCGGGCAAAAACCGAACAATATCTTGACGTTCACTGCCCTGTTTCGCATAAGCCGGTGCGAAGGGAGCGGATTCCGCGCGCGGAATCCGCTCCCTGTCTCAACGGCCCAGGGAGGGGTTCTTTTGGGTCATCAATCGAGGAAAATCCGGCAATGACCATAATTTCAGCTGTCATCGCCTGCGGTCTGCTTTCAGTCCTTTACGCCATCTGGGCGACACGTTCGGTCCTCGCGGCCGATCAGGGCAATGCACGCATGCAGGAAATTTCCGCGGCCATCCGCGAAGGCGCCCAGGCCTATCTGGCGCGCCAGTACACCACCATCGCCATCGTCGGTGTCGTGGTCCTGCTGCTCGCCTGGTGGCTGCTTTCGATCACCGCCGCCATCGGCTTCCTGATCGGCGCCGTTTTGTCGGGCGCCGCTGGCTTCATCGGCATGCACGTCTCGGTGCGCGCCAATGTGCGCACCGCGCAGGCGGCTTCCAACAGTCTCGCTGCCGGCCTCGAGATCGCCTTCAAGTCGGGCGCCATCACCGGCATGCTGGTCGCTGGCCTGGCCCTGCTCGGCGTCTCGATCTACTACCTGATCCTCACCCACTTCATGGGCCTTCAGCCCAACGACCGTGTCGTCATCGACTCGCTGGTTTCGCTCGGCTTCGGCGCCTCGCTGATCTCGATCTTCGCCCGTCTCGGCGGCGGCATCTTCACCAAGGGCGCCGACGTCGGCGGCGATCTCGTCGGCAAAGTCGAAGCCGGCATTCCCGAAGACGATCCGCGCAATCCGGCCACCATCGCCGACAACGTCGGCGATAATGTCGGCGACTGCGCCGGCATGGCCGCCGACCTGTTCGAGACCTATGCGGTGACCGTGGTCGCCACCATGGTACTCGCCGCAATCTTCTTCGGCGGCACCGCCGTACTCGGCGCCACGATGCTCTATCCGCTGGCCATCTGCGGCGCCTGCATCCTGACTTCCATCGTCGGCACTTTCTTCGTCAAGCTCGGCTCCAACGGCTCGATCATGGGCGCGCTCTACAAGGGCCTGATCGTCACCGGCCTGCTGTCCATTATCGGCCTCGGCGTCGCCACCTCGGTAACACTGGGCTGGGGCGAGATCGGCACGGTCGCCGGCATGGCCATCACCGGCAGGAACCTGTTCATCTGCGGCCTGATCGGCCTTCTGGTGACCGGCCTCATCGTGGTGATCACCGAATACTACACCGGCACCGACAAGCGCCCGGTGAACTCCATTGCCCAGGCTTCGGTCACCGGTCACGGCACCAACGTCATCCAGGGCCTTGCGGTCTCGCTGGAATCGACGGCACTTCCGGCGATCGTCATCGTCGGCGGCATCATATCGACCTACCAGCTCGCCGGCCTCTACGGCACGGCGATCGCGGTCACCACGATGCTCGGCCTCGCCGGCATGATCGTCGCGCTCGACGCCTTCGGCCCGGTCACCGACAATGCCGGCGGCATTGCCGAAATGGCCGGCTTGCCCAAGGAAGTGCGCCAATCCACCGATGCGCTCGACGCTGTCGGCAACACCACCAAGGCGGTGACCAAGGGGTACGCCATCGGTTCGGCCGGTCTCGGCGCGCTGGTGCTGTTCGCGGCCTACTCTAATGACCTGAAGTTCTTTGCCGCCAATGGCGACAAATATCCTTACTTCCAGGGCATGGGCGAAGTCTCTTTCGACCTCTCCAACCCTTACGTCGTCGCCGGCCTGATCTTCGGCGGCCTAATCCCCTATCTGTTCGGCGGCATCGCCATGACGGCGGTCGGCCGCGCGGCAGGCGCCATCGTCGAGGAGGTGCGCAAGCAGTTCCGCGAGGATCCGGGCATCATGGCCGGCACGTCGAAGCCGAACTATGCGCGTGCGGTCGACCTTCTGACCAAGGCGGCGATCCGGGAAATGATCATTCCGTCGCTGCTGCCGGTGCTCGCGCCGCTGGTCGTCTATTTCGGCGTGCTGCTGATCTCGGGCTCGAAGGCGTCCGCCTTTGCAGCGCTCGGCGCCTCGCTGCTCGGCGTCATCGTCAACGGGCTGTTCGTCGCCATCTCGATGACCTCTGGCGGCGGCGCCTGGGACAATGCGAAAAAATCGTTCGAGGACGGCTTCACCGACAAGAACGGCGTCAAGCATCTCAAGGGCTCCGAGGCGCACAAGGCCTCGGTGACCGGCGATACGGTCGGCGATCCTTACAAGGACACCGCCGGCCCGGCGGTCAACCCGGCGATCAAGATCACCAACATCGTCGCCCTGCTGCTGCTGGCGGTGCTCGCGCACGGCTGAGGCCGCTCAGAGCAATTCCAGGAAAAGTGTGAAGCGGTTTTCCGTCCGGAATTGCGCAAAAACAAAGAGATAGAGCGGTTCGGCGTTTCCGTGAAACGATG
>NZ_RZTI01000171.1:0-10374 GCF_003997275.1 Mesorhizobium sp. M6A.T.Ce.TU.002.03.1.1 | reverse complement strand
ATATAGGGCATGGCTTCCGCGCGCGAGGGAACGACAACCAGTTCGGCCAGCGCGAAGGCTTTGCGCGCCGGCATCGGCGGCAGGAAGCGCACATGGCCTTCGAGCCCGAGCCGCTTCACTTGCGCATGGTAGCGCGGCAGGTCGTCGCCGTCGCCGACCATCACCGCTTTCAACGGGCGGCCAAGCCGCGTTCCGGCAAGAACCAGCGCATCGATGAAGATGTCCGGTCCCTTGAGGTCGCGCATCATGCCGATATAGAGGACATCGGCCGCATTCGGCTCGGTCCGCACCGGCTCGAACTCGGCGGCGCGCAAGCCGTTGTGGACAAGGTTGTTCGGTGTGGGCGGCTCGCCGACCTTCCTGCGATAAGTCTGTCTTTCATAGTCGGAGACAAACAGAAGATAGTCGGTGAAGCGCGCCATGAACCGTTCGAGCGCGAAGAACAGCTTCCCCGCGACAGTCGTCTCGTCATAGTGAAGAGAGCCGCCGTGGGGCGAATAAACGCGGGCTACGCGAGACCTTGATACCCGCAACAATGAGCCGAACAGGCGGGCATAGGCGCCACCCTTGGCGCCGTGCCCGTGGAGCACGTCCGGCCGCAATTCCTTGATAATCCCAAAGGTGCGCCAGGCCGAGGCGAGGTCGCCCGGCCCGACATGCCGCTGCATCGGCGTGCGATGGATGCCGAGCGCCATTCTACCTTTCATTTGTTCGAACAGGTGTTCCTCGAAATCGCCGCCCGTCGTCGAATCGCAGACGATGCCGACCAAATGCCCGGCGGCGACCTGCGCCTCGGTCAGGTCGCGCACATGACGAAAAATCCCTCCGACAGGTGAGCGAAAGCAGTGGACGATCCTGAGTGTGTCCGCCACGTGGTCTAGAACAGGCGTTCGCGAACATAGACCGTGTCACCGGGCAGAAGCGGGTCGGAGGTGGCCACGCGACCGGTCATGACCTTGCCGTTGATGTCGCGGGTGATGTCGACGCTTTCCTGGTTGGCGCGCGGGCTGAAACCACCGGCGATAGCGATCGCCTTTTGCACGGTCAGGCCGGGAACATAGGAGTATTGGCCCGCGGCACCGACTTCGCCCATGATGAAGATCGGCCGGTAGCGGTCTATCTCGACCGAAACGTCGGGATCGCGCAGGTAACCCTGGCGCAATTTGTCGGCGATCTCGCCTTCGAGCTGCTGTGCGGTGTGGCCGCGCGCCGGCACGGCGCCGACGAGCGGGATGGACAGGTAGCCGGATTGGTCGACGCTGTAGACGTTGGTCAACCCTTCCTGCTCGAACACGGTGACGCGGACCCGGTCGCCGGCACCGAGGCGATAGGGCTGATCGAGCATTTTATGAAAGGCGGCCGGCGCCGGCCGGTAGCTGGAGCAGCCGGCGAGCAACGACACGGCGAGCAGCGCGCGGAAGAGGGAAGCAGTGCTTTTCATGACCGGACACGTACCTTCGACTGGCCGCTGTTACACCGCGGCAAACTTTGGGAGTCGAGGTCCGTTATCATCCCGTTAGGGTTAATGGCCGGTAAAGGCGTGCAGCGGAAGCGGCGGCATCCGACAAAAGACGACCGGTTTCGATGCTTTTATTGCCGCTTGCGAGTAAAACCTAACAGATGCTTACCGCGATATTAACGGCTGAGTTACCATAGTTGTTTACCGTGCATCCTGACCAATGCATGTCGCCCAAAAGTGCGCAGCGGTTTTGGGACAACGACATGCATGAAAACAAGAGCTTAAAGCGCGTCACCTGAACCTGTTCAAACGCGACGCGCTTTAAGTACCGGAGCAGGATGCATGTCCGTTCAATCCGCGGCCGCAGATGTCGACGTCGATCTCAGGCAGCTCTTCGCAAGCCTGGCGAGGAACTGGCTGCGCATTCTTGTCGTGGCGCTTGTAGTAACCGGCCTGGCGCTCGCGCTCGCCTGGCTCGCCACGCCGCATTACATGGCCGAAACACGGCTTTTGATCGAAACGCGCGAATCCGTCTACACGCGCCCCGACGGCACCAACAACGACGACAGGCCGATTCTCGATGAGGAAGGCGTGACCAGTCAGGTCGAGGTCATTTCCTCGACCGACATCCTCAAGCAGGTGGCGCAGAAGCTCAATTTATCGCGGCTTCCCGAGTTCGACGAGGCGGCTGACATGCCGGTGTTGAGTCGTCTGCTCGTCATCGCCGGCCTGAAAAGCGACCCCAACGAGATTCCGCCGGAAGAACGCGTGCTGAAGACCATGCGCGAGAAGCTCAACGTCTATCGTGTTGAAAAATCGCGCGTTATCGTCATCGAATTCTCCTCGGAAAACCCCAGGCTTGCCGCCGAAATTCCGAACGCCATCGCCGACGCCTACATCTCCGTCCAGGGCAATGCCAAGACCGAATCGAATTCCGCTGCAACCGACTGGCTGGCGCCTGAGATCGCCGACCTGTCAAAGCGGGTGAAGGATGCCGAGGGCAAGGTAGCAAGCTACCGCGCCCAGTCCGATCTTTTGATGGGCGGCAACAATTCGGTGCTCGCCACGCAACAGCTTTCCGAACTGTCCAGCGAACTGTCGCGGGTGCGCGCCAATCGCGCCTCGGCGGAAGCGACTGCCGACGGCGTGCGCAGGGCGCTGCAGAATGGCGGTTCGCTGGATGCGGTGCCGGAGGTGCTGTCTTCCGAACTCATCCAACGTCTGCGCGAGCGGCAGGTCGAGCTCAAGACCAATATCGCCGACCTTTCCACCTCCTTGCTCGACAATCATCCACGCATCCGGGCGCTGAGGTCGCAGCTTGCCGATCTCGATCGCCAGATCCGCAACGAGGCGGAAAAGATCATGAGAGGGCTGATGACGCAGGCGCAGACCGCCCAGGCCCGCGAAAATCAGCTTGTCGCCGACGTCAACACGCTGAAGGCTGCATCGGCGCGCGCCGGCGACCAGCAGGTCGAACTGGACGCGCTGCAGCGCGAAGCGACCGCCCAGCGCCAGTTGCTCGAATCCTACCTGACCCGCTACCGCGAGGCATCCTCGCGCAAGGACAGCAACTATCTTCCGGTCGATGCGCGTGTCTTTTCCCGCGCGGTGGCGCCGTCCGAGCCCTATTTCCCAAAAATCCTGCCGATCGCCGGTGCAGCCTTCGTCGGCTCGTTGCTGCTCATGGCGATCGTGACGCTTCTGCAAGAGCTGTTTTCGGGTCGCGCCATGCGGCCGGCCGCCGGCGCCCGCTTCGAGCGGATCGAGCAGGTCGCGATGCCCGTTGCCAGGCAGGAGCCAGCCGACATCGAAGAAAGCGATATCGAAGAGGTCGAGGACCGGGCGGCGGAAGCGGAGGCAGAGCCGGAAGCGGTTGCCGCGGTGCAAGCAACTGCCCCAGCAACGGGCGAGGACGTCGAGCCGGCGCGCCCCACCCTTGGCGAGGTCGATATCGACAAGGCGGTGGAGAAACTGATCTCAAGCGGTGCCGCACGCGCCATATTCGTGTCGCCGGAAGGCGACGAGGCGGCCGCCTCTGCGGTGCTGGTGGCGCGAGAGGTTTCCGACGCCGGCCTGCGTGTGCTCCTGCTCGATCTCACCGCCTCGGGCGCCGCCTCGCGGCCGATGCTGGACAGCGGGCTTTTCCCGGGCATCACCAATCTACTCGCCTCGGAAGCGCAGTTCAGCGACGTGATCCATCCCGATCTCTATTCGGACTGCCACGTCATTCCCGTCGGCACCGCCGATCCGGTCCGCGCAATGCGCGCCGCCGACCGGCTGCCGATCATCATGCAGTCGCTGACCACCGCCTACGATCTGGTCGTGGTCGAATGCGGACCCACCGACGCGCAAGGCATCGGCCGCCTTGTCGGCGAGGGCACCGAGGTCTTCCTGTCGATGCTGGAGCCGGACGACGAGGTTACGCATGCCGCGGTCGAGCTGATCGAGAGCGGCTATCCCGACCTGACGCTGGTGACGCCGGTCGGCCATGCGACGCCAGGGACGCCGGTGCCGGGACGGCGCTCCGCCGCCTGAGACGGTTCGATAGTTTTCCCGAAGTCCCCGAAATCCCGGCAGCGATCAGCTGTCGTCTTCGCCAGCGGCAGGTGCTGCGTGCCCGGCCGTCTTGCGGCGAAGCACCTTTGTCAGCTTCCAGATCGTCGGGCTGTTCTTGACGAAGGCTTTCAGGCGCGCGCCTTGCAGCAGGATAAGCGCCAGCGCGCGGCCCTTCAACGTCAGCGGAACCAGGACCTCGAAATGCTGGGTCTCGATATCGCACCACAGCCGTTTGTAGGGTTCGTCGCCGACCGAGAAATCATAGACATCGAGCCCCCTCTCGCAGGCCTCCTGGATGTTGTCGAAGAACAGGAAGTCTCCGGGGCTGGTATGGGCGAGGTCGTCGTCGGCGATCGCCCCGAATTCGCAGATCAGGCGTTTTCCCGTGCGGCTCGATCCGGTGACCGCGCGAAGCTTGCCGGCGACCTCGAGCCCATGCAGCACGAAGGACGGCTTGTCGTCGCAAAGCGCTTCGACGAACAGCGCACGGAAGAAAGTACGAACCTCCGGCTCACCGAAGACGTTGGCGATGCCCATCTTGCGGAAGCGGAACTCCTTCATCTCGAAAAACGCATCGAGCAGTCTGTTCACCTCGTCCGCTGTCCGGGCCTCGATGCGGCGTTGGCTGCCGACGGCCTCGAACTTGCGCGTCTGCGAGCGGTGCTTCTTGCGCTTGCGCTTGCCGCTCGCGCGGGAGAGCAGTGCATCGAAACCTCCCGCCAAGTCGACGGCCAGCGACAGGTTCGGGCTCGGAAAATTGGGCAGCGAGGCAAGCGGATTGGCAATGCCTTCGAGATCTGGCAGCAGCCGCTCCAGTGCGACGAGGTCGATGTCCGGCCGCGCCTTGGCGACCGCCGCCAGCATAGAGCGGATTGCCGCGCCGTCTGTCTTGGTCAGCCAAGACGGGTCGGCGGCGGCGAAATTGCCGTTGGCATGGCGGCCGCCCATGAAACGGGCGACGCGGAATGGACCGCTGCTGGTGACTTCCAGCGCCAACGAAAAAACCGGCCGGCCTTCAGCGCTCAGCGTCGCCAAAACGCTGTCCGCCTCGGCATGTTTGGCCCAGTTCAGGATCCAGGCCGGGCTCTGTGCCGGCGCGAACAGCGCCGAACGGCAGAACTCGGCATAAGCTGCAAATGCTACGCTGTCGGCGACCGAGACCGACAGGCCGGCATGATCCACCGGCAACGCGCGCGGCGCCGCCTCCACTGCTTCGAGCCGATTGCCATCAAATGACGCGGTGGCGTCAACCATACCTCAATCCTTTAAGGCGTATTCACCGCGATTGGGGGCTCGCGTAGGCGCATTCCCTGCTGGGATGAGCCTAGGCGCAAAAGGTGAACGAATGATCGACGGGGGCGAGGCAATCCGGAAACTGGCGCTCAACGTCGTCCGCTATACCGGTCTTGCCCCGCTGGCCAAGCCGTTTGTCGGTGGCATCGGCGCCATCCTGATGCTGCACCGGGTCACCGCCACGCCGGAAAAGCCTGGCAGCGTCAACCGGCATCTCAACATTGCGCCTGAGTTCCTCGATGCCGTGATCGCCGACATGAAGGCGAACGGCTATACATTCGTCACGCTGGACGAGGCGGTCGAGCGCATCAAGGCCGGCGGCAAGGGCGGCCAGTTCGCGGCGATCACCGCCGACGACGCCTACCGCGACAACATGACCGAGGCGCTGCCGGTGCTGGAAAAGCACGGTGCGCCGGTCGCCATTTATGTCGCGCCGGGGCTGATAAACGGCGCCGCCGATCTATGGTGGGAGGTGGTCGAGGACATCGTCAGCGCGCGGGACCGGTTGCTCCTGACAACGCCGAACGGTCCGGTGACGATCGACTGCTCGACCCCAGGCAAGAAACTCCAGGCCTTTGCCCGCCTGCACGACTATCTGACGCTGGAGGTCCGCGAGGAGGACCAGCGCGCGGTGCTGCGCGAATTGGCGCGGTCGAACGGTATCGAGTTGGACGCACGCCAGGGCGTGTTGATGAACTGGGACGAGATCCGTGCCATGGCGGGGCATCCGCTGGTGACGATCGGCGCGCATACGGTCAATCATCGCAATCTGAAGCGGCTTTCCGAAGCCGACGCGCGCCATGAGGTTGACGATGTCAGGCGCATATTACAGGCCGAACTCGGCGAGGCGCCGCGCCATTTCGCTTATCCCTATGGCTATGCCAGCGCCGTCGGCGGCCGCGAAGTCGGCTTTGCCCGCGACGCCGGCTATGCCTCGGCGGTGACGACCCGCCACGGCGTGCTGCGCGCCGAACATGCCGGCTTCCTGCAAGCGCTGCCGCGCATTTCGGTCAACGGTCGCTATCAGAGCGTTCCCCATATCCGCACGATGCTGTCGGGCGTGACGACGCCGCTGGCCAACGCCGGCAAGATGCTCGTCACCATCTAATGGTGAAAGTCTGACACTTGGTACCGGTGGACGGCAAGAACCGACCCCTTGCGGGCCATCCCTGATAGCAGGTCAAGGGAACGTCGTGACCTGAAGGCGACATTTGTCTGGACCGTCGTTAGGTCTCGTCAGGCTGGAAACCGGAAGTTCGACGCGAACCCAACAGAGAGCTCGCCGGCTGTTCACGGCTGCTCTACGCGCTCAGTCCTCGGACAAGCCGGCCAGAGAACTATCCTTCCAGAAGCGACGCGGGATCAAGGGACGTCGCCTGGCCGGACGTGACGCGCAGGAGAGGGCATCTTTGCAAACGTGACGATCACTCCGGCACGCCGGCAATACCCAGCGCCTCGACGTAGCGCTCGGCGAACACCTTGTCTCGCCACGGGTTGATCTGCCTCTGCAGGCCGAGCGTGTAGGTCGGGAACGCCTCCATCAGCCGCCGCGCCGCCGCCTGCGCCTCGTCCAGCCGATTGAGTTTGACCAGCGCCATGATCACCACCCGGTGCGAGGAGCCGTAATTCGGCATCTCGCGCAGCGCTCGTTCTCCCCAAGCCAGCGCTTCCTCGTAGCGTTCGAGCATCAGGTAGCTCATCCCGATGCCGGAGAGCGCGATGCCCTTCTCGGGGTCGACCGGGCTCAGCCGCATTGCCCTGTGGAAGTGCTCGATCGCGACGAGGGGGCGGCCGGAATGGGCGTTCACCCAGCCGCTGCCCGTATAGCCCTGCGCCGAATTGGGATTGAGGAGCAGGGACCGTTCGATCGTGTCCAGCGCCGTCTCGTAATCCTTGGCGCTGTAGGCGATCACCTGCGCGGCGAAACGCAAGCTTGTCGGGTCGTCTCGCGCGTCGGCCAGCACCTCGCGGGCCATGCGCACGGCGACGCGGAAATCGTCGGGCTCGTGCCAGCACTGACTCACGGACAGGCTGCGGATATAGGCACCGAGTGCCTTCGCCAGGGTGAAGCCTGGGTCGATGCTGAGCGCCTCGTTGGTGAGCCGGCGCACGTCGGCAAAGCCTTCGCGCGTCATGCTGTAGAAGCGCGGCAGCGCGCGAAGGTAGAGGTCGTAGGCGCTGATGTAGTCGGTCGGCTTCATGCGCGCCTGCTTGATCTCCTCCAGCCGGATGCTCGGCTCGACCGCACCGACGACGCTCTCGGTCACCTTGTCCTGCAGGTCGAAGATGTCGCTCACGTCGCCCTCGAAGCGGTCGGTCCAAACATGGTGCCCGCTGATCGCGTCCACCAGCTGCCCGCTGATGCGCACCCGCGATCCTGCTCTGCGGATGCTGCCTTCGAGCACGTAGCGGACGCCCAGCTCGCGCCCGACCTGGCGCAGGTCCACCGCTCGGCCCTTGTAGGTGAAGGACGAGTTGCGGGCGATCACGAAGAAGGAGTTCACCCGGCTCAATCCCGTGATGATGTCCTCCACCAGCCCGTCGGCGAAGTATTCCTGGTCGGGGTCGCCGCTCATGTTGGTGAAAGGCAGAACTGCGATCGAGGGTTTCGTGGGCAGGGGAGGCGGTGCAGCCACCGAGGCGCTGGCGTCGGTCTCGACGCGATAGGCGCGCACAGGCCGCTCGATGTTCTTGAGGCGCAGGTCGCCGAGCAGCGTGAAGCCGCCGTCGAGCTTGCCTTGAAGGTGGTCGTAGGCGGTGCCCGAGACGACCACGGCGCCGGGATCGGCGATGCTTTCGAGGCGGGCGGCGATGTTGACACCGTCGCCGTAGAGGTCGCCGTCCTCCTCGCAGACCACGTCGCCGAGATTGACGCCGATGCGGAAGCGTATCCGCTCTTCCTCGGGCGTCTCCGCCTCGTGTTCTGCCAAAGCCTGCTGGATCGCTATCGCCGAGGTCACCGCGTTGACGACACTCGCGAACTCACACAGAATGCCGTCGCCAGTGAGCTTGACGATCCGGCCCTGATGCTCGGAGACCAGCGGTTCGAGGAGGTCCTTGCGGTATGTCTTGAGCCGCTCGAGCGTGCCGCGCTCGTCGCGCTCCATCAGGCGCGAATAGCCGACCACGTCGCAAGCCAGGATCGCTGCGAGGCGGCGCTGCGCGGTCATTGCACCGCCCGGCCAGGCACGTGCACGCGGGCTGCCTTGCGCCCATGCCCCGCCAACTTCCAGACGTCCAACGTGCATGGTATCCATCTCTCCCAGCCGCTGCCCATCGCCGATTCAGAACGGGGAACGCAGCTTGACCTTGCCTTCACGAGATTTCGCTATCCCGCTTGCGAGGCGTGGAGCGATCCAGTCACCGCGCTAACAGCGAACCGGCGACACGCCCACGCAGCCTCTGGGGACGCTGACACGCCACTCCCAGAAGGCCGGAGATATTTGCGGCCCTTGGTAACCGGTTGACGCCACCGTGGCGGTGCTTTTGTCACCGCGATGTAACAGCGAGATGCCCTACGAGCGCGCGCATCAGGCATCACACCAGACGTTCGCGCTTAGAGGTGCTGAGGTCGGAAAGTGGCGCGACTCTACCCATCGAGCACTGCGTCGACCAGGCTGACATCCGGCAACCTTGTGCGATCGAATCCTCGAAGACAACGCCCTTTAGCCGCTACAATTCGCGGCTCGCGTCGGGCGCTGCGGTGCGGAGGGCGGCATGGGAGAAGGACCATGCCCAGTTGCTACCGGGGCCACATCGTTGGCCAAAAGCCTCCTCTGAAGCCGCGTGAGGTCTGGAGTATCCGGACACGACTTCAGGTGTCGGGCGCTGAACGGGATCTAGCGCTCTTCAATCTCGCCATCGACAGCAAGCTTCGAGGTTGCGAGCTGGTGGCCGTCACTGTCGGAGACATAGCCCTTTCCGGCAGCGTCCGCGATCGGGCGGTGATTGTTCAGAGGAAGACCGGGCGACCTGTGCAATTCGAGATCACGGAGCAGACCAGAGCCGCAGTCGGTGCATGGATAGCCCGTCGCCACCTCACCGAAAGCGAGTTCCTGTTTCCCAGTCGCGTGAGAGTTAAGCCGTATATGTCGACAAGGCAGTACGGGCGGATCGTCGAGAAGTGGGTATCCAGCATTGGGCTCGAACCAAAGCGACACGGAACGCATTCAATGAGACGCACGAAGGCTTCACTGATCTACAAGAAGACCGGCAACATTCGTGCGGTTCAGCTGCTGCTCGGTCATACCAAGCTGGAGAGCACCGTGCGCTACCTCGGTATAGAAGTAGATGACGCTTTGGCGATCTCTGAACAGATCGAACTGTAAAGCCATGCGGAGCGGCGCTATCATCCAAGTGTCGCTCCGTGACCCGAGCCTGACCTTTCCGTCGCGGGCGTAAAGGTCCGCAGCGGGCGGAAAAGATGACGATCAACCTTCGGTCGCGACGTTCAAAAACGCGCCTGTATTCGCTTTGGTTGGGGGCGCCTTTGTGTATAATTAGACACCGCTAAAATAACAACGCGACGAGAGCCGGCAAAACTGATAGGTACTTGGGCTGGGGTCAGGAACCGGAGACCCAACATGCTCAGAGCCCTAGGCAAGGCGTGCGCGGTAATCCTTTTGTCAGGAAACTACGCTTTCGGCCAATCGGATTCGATAGAGCCGGAGGCTGGAACTTGGAAGACGTGGGTGATCACGTCAGGAAAGGATCTCCGCGTACCGCCGCCACCGGACGATTCCGCAACTGAACTGAAGCAGCTCCGCGATCTTGTCGCAAAGAACGATGCGCAGACTGCCGCCGGGATCACGTTCTGGGATGCCGGATCGCCCGGCTATCGATGGATCGAACTGGTCAATAACCGCCTTCTCGAAAACCAGCAGATTCCCAATGCACACCGCGTCTACACCTATATGACCATGGCGATCCACGACGCCACGATCGCGGCGTGGGAGTCGAAGTATTTCCACAATCGCCCACGCCCGAGCGAGGCGGACACGACGCTGCCGACTGCGCTGCCGACGCCTCGCAGTCCATCCTATCCTTCTGAACACGCGTCAGCTGCC
>NZ_RZTI01000170.1:0-10582 GCF_003997275.1 Mesorhizobium sp. M6A.T.Ce.TU.002.03.1.1 | reverse complement strand
CACCGGCGCTGATCGTCGTCGGCGGCATCGTTGCGATGCGCTCCTGCGGCGTTGTTGCGGCAACAATCACCGCCGCCGGCGTCGACGGCGCCAGCCCACCCTCGAGCAGCGCGCCGGCGATCAGCGGCAGATTGGCCATACCCATATAGACGACGACCGGCTGGCCGGTGCGGGCGATTGCCGCCCAGTCGAGGTCGTCATCGGTGCCGGCGGCGTGGCCGGTCGCCAGGATCACCGCCTTGTTGATGCCGCGCATGGTGGCGGGGATGCCGGCACCGGCAAGCGCGCTGAGGCCCGAGGTGAGGCCGGACAGGACGCGGAACGGGATGTTTTCGCGGGCAAGCGCCAGCGCCTCTTCGCCGCCACGTCCGAAAATATAGGGATCACCGCCCTTCAGACGGACGACGCGCCGGCCCTCGCGCGCCAGCCGCACCAGCAAAGCGGTGATGTCGTCCTGCTTCATCGACGGTTGGCCGCCGCGCTTGCCGGCGTAGAAAAGCTCCGCGGCCTCGGCGACAGCGACGACATCGGGCGAGACTAGCGCGTCGTAGACGAGGGCATCGCACTGCCCAAGTGCCGCCAGCACTTCCAGCGTCAGGCAGCCGGGATCGCCGGGGCCGGCGCCGGCGAGCCAGACATGGCCCGGCTCCAGCTGGCGCGGTTTGAAGTTCAGCCGGGCCAAAGCCTGTTCGACTGAAGCGTTTCCACTTCTGTTTCTGGTGCCGTCGTTCACAATCCGTCCCGTCCGCGAAAACGCCGCTGATAGTGGGCGTCGTAAAGTGAACTCTCGCCAAAGCCTTCGGCTGCCAGCGAGCGGCCGACGAAGATGATCGCCGTGCGTTCCATCGGATCGGCGGCCAACTGCGCCTCGATCGTCGCCAGCGTGCCGGTCAGCACGCGCTCGTCCGGCCAGGAGGCGCGGAAGACGACCGCCACCGGGCAATCGGCGCCATAGAATGGCGTCAGTTCGGCGACGACGCGGTCGATGGCGTGGATGGCAAGATGAATGGCCAGCGTCGCACCAGTGCGGCCGAAACCGGCCAGGGTTTCGCCGGGCGGCATTTTTGACGCACGGCCGGAGATACGGGTCAGCACCAGGCTCTGCGCGACCTCGGGAATGGTCAGTTCGCGGCGCAGCGCTGCCGCGGCGGCGGCGAAGGAAGGCACGCCCGGCGTCAGCGTGTAGGCGATGCCGTGCTTCTCCAGCCGGCGGATCTGCTCTGCGACGGCGCTCCACACCGAGAGATCACCGGAATGGAGGCGGGCGACATCGTGGCCGGCCTGGTGAGCCGCCACATATTCCGCTTCGATCTCGTCGAGCGACATCGGTGCGGTATCGATCAATTTCGTGCCAGGTGCGCAGTGCTGCAGCAGCTCGGGCGCGACGATCGAGCCGGCATAGAGGCAGACCGGGCAGCTTGCCAGCAGTCGGCTGCCACGCAAGGTGATGAGGTCGGCCGCGCCCGGTCCGGCGCCGATGAAATGGACCGTCATGCCGCGTCTCCGCTGATGGCGATGGCGCAGGTGACCGGGCCAAGCACAATGCGCGGCCCAAGCAGTTTCGCGTCTTTTCCGGCAGCGGCAAGCGCGGAGGCTTCGGAAACCGACGGCGTGCCGGCACGCTCCTGCGACAGGCTCGAGCGGCTGATTGCGCGCGACGACGCGGCCTTGAGCGCATCGTCCTCGACAATGATCACGGGCAGGGCGAGCTCGCGCCCGGCAGAGAAGATTGCCCGCTCGTTCTGCTTCAGAGAAGCAGTTGCGAGCGCCGAAAGCGCCGTCATCGCCAGCCCGTGCGCTTCCAGCGCGGTTTCAATGACGGCAAGCACATCCCTTGCGCTGACGCCCTTGCGGCTGCCGATGCCCGCGACCATCATGGCTTGACCCAGCTCCATTGGGTGACCGGCATCGCTGGCCGCCAGGCCTGCATCGATCCGACCGGTGACACACGCGATAGCGCGATGCGGGTGAGATCGCCGCCGAGCGAAGCGTGATGGACAAGCAGCAGCGCCTCCATCTCCAGCGTCACCGCATTGGCAACCAACCGGCCGCCAACACGCAGGGCCTTGATGGCCGCGCCCAGCACGCCGCTATCGCTGCCGCCGCCGCCGATGAAGATCGCATCCGGCGTGCCTAGCTTGGCAAGCGCCTTTGGTGCCGAGCCTTCAACGACGACAAGGTCGGGCACGCCACAGTGTGAAGCGTTGCGGTGGATGCGGGCGGCGCGGACCGGATCGGCCTCGATAGCAATGGCGCGCAGCGAGGGATGGGTCAGCATCCATTCGATGCCTATCGAACCGGAGCCGGCGCCGATATCCCACAGCAACTCGCCGCGCCTGGGGGCGAGGGCGGACAGGGTAATCGCGCGGATCTCGCGCTTGGTGATCTGGCCGTCATGCTCGAACAAATGGTCGGCAAGGCCTGAGGTCAGCGGCAGGACGCGTGCTTCTGGAGTTGAGTCAACTTCGATCGCCAGCACGTTGAGCGGGTTGATCATTTCGAGATCGAAGGCGTCCGCGCGCGCCGAGCGCAGCTTTTCGTTCGGGCCGCCCAACGCCTCCAGGATCGTCAGTCGTGAGGCGCCGAAGTCGAGTTCGGTCAGCAGGCGAGCAATCGCTGCCGGCGCATCGCCGTCCGAGGTCAGCGCAAGGATGCGGGTGCCCGGATGCAGCAGCGGCCGGATCAGGTCGAGCGAGCGGCCATGCAGCGAAATGGTCTCGACATCCTGCAGCGCCCAGCCGAGGCGGGCGGCAGCCAGCGACATGGCCGAAGGCGCAGGGATGACGCGCATCTCGTCAACCGCAACCTTGCGGGTAAGGGTGACGCCGACGCCGTGGAAGAACGGATCGCCGGAGGCCAGCACGCAGACCTTTTTGCCCGCAAGTGCCAGCACGTCGCGCATCTCCGTATCGAAAGGGGTCGGCCAGGCGCGGGCTTCGCCTTTGGCGAGTGACCCGACAAGGGCAAGGTGACGCGTGCCGCCGAAGACGAATTCGGCCTCGGCGATCAACCGCTTGGCCTCGTCACCGAGACCCGCTACACCGTCCTCGCCGATGCCGACGATTGTGAGCCATTTGGGTGTTGGCTGTTTATTATTTGACATGCCGCGCCGCCCCTCATCCGCCTGCCGGCACCTTCTCCCCGTATAGTGACGGGGAGAAGGGAACTGGCCGCAACGCTGGCGTCCCCCTCTCCCCGCCCTTCACGGGGAGAGGGTAAGGGTGAGGGGCTGCTCGGCGTCGCCCATTGTGGTGCCAATGAAGCGCATTCTGATCCTCGGCGGAACCACCGAAGCCCGGCAACTGGCGGGAAAGCTGGCCGCGCGCCCGGATGTGTCGCTCACGCTGTCGCTGGCCGGCCGCACTGAAAGCCCGGTGGCGCAAGGCGTTCCGACGAGGGTGGGTGGTTTCGGCGGCGCCGATGGGCTGGCGGCATATCTCCGCCAAAACCAGATCGATCTGCTGATCGACGCCACGCATCCCTATGCGGCGCAGATCTCCGCCAATGCGGCGGAAGCGGCGCATGGGGCCGGTGTGCCTATCATTGCGCTCTGGCGCCCAGGCTGGGAGCCAGCCGAAGGCGACCGCTGGACGCTCGTCGATGGAGTAACCGACGCGGTGAAGGTGCTGGGATCGGCTCCACGCCGCGTCTTCCTGGCGCTCGGGCGGCAGGAGGTCGCCGCGTTCGAGGCCGCTCCCCAGCATCACTATCTGATCCGCAGCGTCGATCCGGTCGAGCCGAGGCTTGCGGTACCCGATGCGACCTATCTGTTGTCGCGCGGGCCGTTTCGCGAGGCGGATGAGCGCGCGCTGCTCGAAAGCCATCGCATCGACGTCGTCGTGTCCAAGAACAGCGGCGGCGAGGCGACCTATGGCAAGATCGCGGCGGCGCGGACGCTCGGCATCGAGGTGATCATGATCCGCCGGCCGGCGCTGCCGGATGTTACGTCGGCTGAAACCGTCGAAGCGCTTGCAGCGATGGTCAGTCATTTTCTTGGGCCCGCTGCCGAACGCGGCGTGTAGACCAGCGCCGGTTTTTCACCGCGCTTAATGATCCTGGTTTCCGGCGAGCCGATGATGATGCAGGTCGCCATGTCAGCCTTTTCCGCGTCGGCGTCCGCCAGCAAAAACACCTCGATTCGCTCGTCGGGACGGCCGGCGGCGCGGCCGAAGACGACCGGCGTGGTGCCGGGCAGAATCGCTGTGAGGCATTCGAAGGCGCGGCCAAGCTGCCAGGGACGCGCCTTGCTGATTGGATTGTAAAGCGCGATGACGAAGCCGGCGCCGGCCGCCGCCAGCAGGCGCAGCTCGATCAGGTCCCAGGGCTTCAGATTGTCGGACAGCGAGATGGCGCAGAAATCATGGCCGAGCGGCGCGCCAATGCGCGCAGCTACCGCAAGCATGGCGGTAATGCCGGGCAGCATTGCGACATCGACGGCACGCCATTCGGCCGGTCCGGCCTCGATCGCCTCGCAGACGGCGGCCGCCATGGCAAAGACGCCAGGGTCGCCGCCCGAGACGACGGCGACATCGTGGCCTTGCGCAGCCTTTGCCAGCGCGTCGTTGGCGCGGGACAGCTCCTCACGATTATCAGAGGCGACGCGGGTCTGGTCCGGGCGCAGGTCGAGCCGATCGAGATAGGGCTTGTAGCCGTAGAAGAATTTTGCCTCGGCGACGGCGCGGTTTGCCTCCGGCGTCACCTGGTCGGCATTGCCGGGTCCGAGGCCGATGACGGTCAGGCGGCCGCTCATGCCCCGGCCTCCATCAATGCTTCGCGACGGCCGGACCAGCCAGCCACCAGCACGATGGCGAAATAGGGTGCCTTGTCGTCCTGCTTGTCGGCCAGCCGCATCGAGATGCCGCCCGGCATGGTGCCGCGCTCGACATAGACGGCACGCGCCAGCTTGCCGGTCGCCTCCAGCGCGCGCCTGATCTTGGGCAGGTTGCGGCCGACCTTCATGATGACGGCGGCATCGGTATCGGCGAGGCGGCGCGTCAGCTCGAATTCGCTCATTGTGCCCGGCAGCACGGTCAGCACGTCGTCGCCCTGGACGATCGGCGTTCCGGTCGCCGACCAGCAGCCGGACATGGCGGTGACGCCGGGAATGACTTCGGTTGGGAAGCGGTGCGCCAGCCTGACATGTAGATGCATGTAGGAGCCGTAGAACAGCGGGTCGCCTTCCGAAAGCACGGCGACCATTCTGCCGGCGCTGAGGTGCTCAGCGACCTTCTCGGCCGACTCTTCGTAGAAATCCGTTATCTGCGACCGGTATTCGCTGTGATCCTTGTCGATTTCGGTGGTCACGGGATAGAGCAGCGGCAACTCTATCAAATCGGGACGAAAATGGGCGCCGACGATGGCGCGCGCATTGCTGTTGTTGCCGCGCTTGGCAAAATGCGCGACCACGTCGGCCTCGGCCAGCGCGCGCACGGCTTTGAGCGTCAGCAGTTCGGGGTCGCCGGGACCGGTGCCGACGCCGACAAGCCTACCTTTTGCAATCGCGTTCACAGGCCCGGCCTCGCCAGTGCGTTGAGTGCCGCCGCGGTCATGGCGCTGCCGCCCAATCTGCCGCGCACTATCGCGTAAGGCACGCCATAGGAATTCTCGGCCAGCGCATCCTTCGATTCGGCAGCACCGACGAAGCCGACGGGCATGCCGATGATGGCGGCAGGTTTCGGGGCGGCGTCGCGCAGCCTTTCCAGCAGGTAGAAAAGCGCTGTCGGCGCATTGCCGATGGCGACGACCGAACCGGCCATGCGCTCGCCCCACAGGTCGATGGCCGCGGCCGAGCGGGTGTTGCCGATCTTTTTCGCGATGTCAGAGGTTTGCGGGTCGCGCAGCGTGCAGATCACCTCGTTGCCGGCCGGCAACCGCGCGCGCGTCACGCCGTGCGAGACCATCTCGGCGTCGCAGAAGATCGGCGCGCCGGCCGCCAGCGCCGTGCGCGCGGCGGCTACAAAATCCTCTGAAAAAACGAAGTGCCTGCTGGCCTCGACCTGTCCGCAGGCATGGATCATGCGAATGGCGACATCGGCTTCGGCATCGGAAAACCGCGACAGGTCGGCCTCGGCACGAATGATGGCGAAGGAGCGCTCATAGATCGCCGTGCCGTCATGGATGTAGTCGTAGGCGATGTGAGCGGGCATGCTCATTCCTGTCGGTAAGTTTCGATGATTTCGGCCGCGCCAAGCCTTGCCAGGCAAATGGCGGCGGTTTCACCTCGAAGTCGTGTGCCGCGGATCGCAGCCGCAATGCGGCCAACGCCGCGCGCGGCGTCATAGCCTGGCCTGTATCCGGCGGGAAGGGCCTTCGCCGTCCCGTCCACGACAAGTCCGGCCCCGTTTTCGCCGCCGACCAGTGTCAGCGCCGCCGGGCCGGGATGCGCGCAGCCCTTGGCGCAGCCGGAAATGTGCAGCGTGAAGGAGGAATCGAGGATGTCACCATCTTCCGCTGCGATGGTCTCGGCGATATCGCGGGTGGCGATCCGGCCGGAGGCGCAGGCGGGAGTTCCAGGGCAAGCGGCGATCCTGGTGCGCGGATCGGTGGGGTTGGTGACGAAGCCGAGGGTGGCGGCGGCGTGCTGGAGCGAGTGGCAGGCGGTCGGGGAGAGGCCGAGGAAAAGCAGCGCGCGTTGTGGCGCGAGGCGGATTTGGGTTGCGCCAAGGGCGAGGGCGCTCTGCGAGAGGTCGATGATCTTCTCTGCCGGCATGCTGCCGAAGGGCAGGCCGATGCCGAGGGCGATGCTGGTGGCAGCCAGATCGAAAATTCCGATTGGCTGGCGTTCCTTCGCGCCCCCCTCTGTCTTGCCGGACATCTCCCCCACTTGGGGGGAGATTGCGCCCTCATCTCCGCTTTCGCCAATCGCCAAAGATGCCGAGGGGGAGCCGCCGGCGAAGCTGCCGATCTCCCCCCAAGTGGGGGAGATGTCCGGCAGGACAGAGGGGGGCGCGAAGGAATGCCAGCTTGCGAGGGATATTAACTGCCTTTCCGTCAAATCCCGTGCATGGGCTTCGCGGCCTTTTTCGGCGATCATCCTGAGCATCGCGACTGCAATATCGCGCGCCGCATCGTCTTCCACCGTAACGAGCGGCTTCGCATTCTGCCCATCACCCGCGACAGCCACCTGCCACTTGATTCCCGCATTGGTGCGCGTTGCAACGAGCCGCACGTCGGCGGTAACCGCATCCATTGTCAGCCGTCCGCCGCCGTCGACAATCACCGAGACCTTCGGGCCAAGGCGCTGTGCCAGCCCAGCTTCATCAATTGCCGCCCGAATCCGCTCCGCCAGCGGGCGCGGATCGACGATCTCCTTGGTGTCGAGCCCTGCCAGTGGACCGGTCTCGACCGGCACGCCGGTGCGCACGGCAATGCCAAGTGCATCGACCTCCACCGCCAGCAGCCGCGCGCTTGCCGGCGTCAGGCCGCGTATCTGCAGGCTGCCGCGTGCGGTCACTTCCATGATGCCGTTGCCGTGCCGCAAGGCGGATTCACCGAGTCCGATCAAGGCTTTCGGCAAGAGTCCTCCAGCGACCGGGTTGAGCCGCACCAAAAGGCCGTCACCGGTCTGCATCGGCGCCGACAAAGCGGGGCAGGCGCCGCGTCGGGAGAAGGCGTTCATGCCGCCACCCCCAGCGCCTGGGCCTCGGCGATCAGTGTGGCGAGATCGTCATCGATGGAATTGCGCAGCGGATGCCAGAGACCGCGCCGCCGTGCCGACAGCAAACGCTCGGCGATGACCTTCGCCGCCGCCGGATTCTCGCGCAGGATGAACGCCCGGACAATGGGGTCGCCGAGATAGGCGTCGTGCACGGCCTCGATCAGCGCGCCCGGTATGGCATAGGTGGTCTCGGCAAAGCCGACGAGACGGTCGACCGTCTCGGCGAATTCCGAGGCACCGCGCGGCCCGTGCCGCATCTGGCCGGCAATGAAGCGCGGGTTGACCGCGCGCGCCCGCACGACCCGTGACACGGCTTCTCCAACCGAGCGCGGCTTCGGCTTTTGCGGATCGGTGGTGTCGAGCACGATGACATCGGCGTTCTTGCCGAGTGCGGCTAGCGCCGCCGAAAAACCGCCGATGAAGGCGACGTCGGCGGAGCCTTCGAGGATGTCGCGGCCGGGGTCGTCTCCGGTATGGACGAGAAGGTCCGCCTCGGCGATACGATCCTCGAAGGCGCCGGGCGCCGAAATCCCTTCGCCCTCTGCGCCGCCATAGGCATGCGAGGTGGCGTCGAGGTAGGCGCGGCCGATTTCTTCGCGCGCGGCCCAGTCGCCGCTCGACAGCAAATCCTCGACGCCGGCGCCGTAGGTGCCGGGCGAGGTGCCGAAAATGCGTGGGCTGATCTTCCCGTCTGCGCGGGTCCTTGCGGCGAGCGGGTTCTCCGACACGTCCTCGTCGCGGGTAGCGACGGCGTTGGCGGCAGCGTCGATCAACGCGATCTGGGTCGGGAACATGTCGCGGAACAGGCCCGATATGCGCCAGGTGACGTCGACGCGTGGCCGGCCAAGCGTGGCCGGCGGCAGCACCTCGATGCCGGTGACGCGGCCGGTGGCGGAATCCCATTGCGGCCGGCAGCCCATCAGCGCCAGGCCTTGCGCGATCTCCTCGCCGCCGGTGCGCAGCGAGGCCGAGCCCCACAGGTCGATGACTAGCGAGCGCGGCCAGTCGCCATGCGATTGCATATAGCTGCGCAAGACCTCGTCGGAGGCCGCCCTGCCGAGATCGAAGGATGTCGGCGTCGGCATGGTGCGTGGATCGGCGGTGAACAGATTACGGCCGGTCGGCAGCACATCGCGCCGGCCACGCGCGGGTGCACCGGCCGGACCGGCAGCGACATGACGGCCGTCGAGGGCGGCAAGCAGTGCTGCTTTTTCGGCTGTCGCGCTTTGCTCGCGCAGCGGATCGGCCTCGCCTTCCGGCGACCGGCCGTAGATGTGCAGGCCGTCCTTGATCGCGAAATCCTTGAGGTCGCAAAGCCAGGCGTCGATCCGGCGCAGCGCTTCGTCGGGCGCGTCGATTCCGGCGACGCCGGCCTCGGATGCGAAGCCGGTCTTCTGCGCCGTTTCGACGATCAACTTCGCCAGGCGGTCGCGACGGCGGCGGTCGAGCCCGTCGGCCTGGGCATATTCGTCGACCAGCCGTTCAAGCTGGTGCTGGTTCTCGTCAAGCCCGGCGCCGGTCAGCGGCGGCGGCAAATGGCCGAGGGTGACGGCGGCAATGCGCCGCTTGGCCTGCGCTGCCTCGCCGGGGTTGGAGACGATGAAGGGATAGATGACGGGCAGGGGGCCGGTGACGATCTCGGGGAAGCAGGTCTCGCTGAGTGCAACGGTTTTTCCGGGCAGCCATTCCAGCGTGCCGTGGGCGCCTACGTGGACGAGGGCATGGACACCGAGGGATTTCCTAAGCCACAGGCCGAAGGCGATCAGCGCATGACGGGGTGGCAATGTCGGGTCGTGATAGTCGGCGCGGCGATCGGCGGAACGCCCGCGATCGGGGGCGAGCGCCACGGTGATGTTGCCGAAGGTGGCGGCGCGGAAGGGGAAATTTGCCGCGGTAAGCGCTTGAACACCCCCCTCTGTCCTGCCGGACATCTCCCCCGCAAGGGGGGAGATTGGCAGTTCCGATGCCGTCGCTCCTTCTGCAACGCTGGTAGTTGGCGAAAGCCTCAAAGAGAGTTCAATCTCCCCCCTTGCGGGGGAGATGTCCGGCAGGACAGAGGGGGGTGCCTCGCACAAACCTGTCTCATCTTCCGCATTCCCCCATGCGGCCTCTAACGCGGCGATAGCCGCGGGCGGCACTTCATTCGAGAAGGTCAGATACTCCTTCAATGCCAACTCTTGGCCGCCTTTTTCCAGCCTATCCAGCAACGCGCGCGGCGTTTGCGGAATCCCTTCAACGGCATAGCCCTGTTCGCTCAGGTCATGCAGCATCGCCAGCACGCTGGATGGCACGTCTAGACCGACGGCGTAGCCGGTGCGGCCGGGCGCGCTCGGATAGTCGGGAATCAGGATGGCGAGCTTGCGTTCTGCGCGCGGCGTGCGCTGCAGGCGCACGAAAGCTTCGACACGGTTCGCCACCTGCGCCACGCGGTCCGGCTCCGGCCGGTTGGCGAAGGCGCGGAAGGCCAATGCCGGGTCGGTTTCGCTCTCGCCCTTGAAGGAAATGGCGCCGGCGAGGATGCGGCCGTCGAGCTCGGGCAGCACGACATGCATGGCGAGGTCGGCGGGGGCGAGGCCGCGCTGGTTGTTTTGCCAGATGTCACGGCGTGTCGTCGCGACGATGACCTGGAACACCGGCACGCCAGCGCGGTCGAACAGGGTCTCGACGCCGGGCTCGGCACCGGAGGCGAAGGCCGTGGTGGTGATGATGGCAGCAGGGTTTAGTGTCGACAGTGCTATTTCGACAAAGGCGAGCGAGGCCGGGTCCTTTAGGCTGGAGACGAAGATGGGGACGGGGGCCATGCCGCGCTGTCCGAGCGCCTCGAACAATGCATCGATGGGCGCGACATCGGCGGCGAGCAGCATCGAACGGTAGAAGAGGATGGGGATGATGGGGGCGGCGTCTCCCTCCCCCTCGAGGGGAGGG
>NZ_RZTI01000016.1:70716-74712 GCF_003997275.1 Mesorhizobium sp. M6A.T.Ce.TU.002.03.1.1 | reverse complement strand
CATGCGACCAGCGTCCACACCTTGCCCCAGAACCATAGGCCTAGCGGCCTGATGTCGCGCGCGGTGCTGCGGCCGGCCTCGTCGGAATAGTCGATGGTCAGCACCTGGCGTTTTTCCACCGCGCGCTCGATCAGGTCGATTGCCTCGCGGGCGGCGTCGCTCACCACCCACATCGGCGTGTGGATCTCGGTGCGGGCGATGCGGTCCTTCTCGGCGTCGGGCAGCACGGCGCCGATCTTGACCAGCGCCTCGTCGGCGGCCCGCGCCATGGCAGCGCCGCCAAACGCGCGCACCATGCGGGCGCCGGCGACCAGCGCGACGATCTCATCACGCGTGAACATCAGCGGCGGAAGGTCGAAACCCTCCCTCATCATGTAGCCGACGCCGGCCTCGCCGTCGATCGGCACACCAGTCGATTGCAGGTCGGCGATGTCGCGGTAGATGGTCCGCTCGGAAACCTCGAGCCACGTGCCCAGCTTCTGGGCGGTGACCAAACGGCCACCGCGCAGATGCTGCACGATCTGGAAGAGCCTGTCGGCGCGGCGCATCGTATGGTCCCTCGGTGTTGTTTCTATGCATGTCGTGGTCCCAAAACCGGTTCCCACTTTTGGGCGACATGCATTATGGTTCGAGCCCTTCGCGCTTGCGCTGCGCGGCGACGAATGCCGCGCCGAAGGACAATTTCCCTGTTGTCGGCGTCTTTGCATCCAGCACCCGCCAGAACGGCGCGATGTCGCTCAGCGGCATGCCGCGTTCCAAATCCTCGTTGGCGGCCTCGGCGACAGTGCGCAGATGATAGCCGATAGTGACCGGACATGTCACTTCGGCACCGTGCTCGATGGCGAGCGCGGTGCGCAATGCACGGACGTCCATGTCCACGCCCTTGGGGATGGAGCGGATGAAATCATCGACCTGCCGTGCCGTCGGCACCAGCATCGGCTGGCCCTCGACGACGTCGCCAACAGTGCGCGGCGTCGGCTTGATACCGTTGATGCCCGGTGCGTTCAGCCTGTCGTTCCAGCTTTTTGCCATGCGGCACCTAGACGAAGAGCCCAAAGCTGTTGCCGTCCGGGTCGAGGCAATAGGCGAATGTGCCGGCCGGAATGGAGATCGCCGGCGAGACGACCTGGCCGCCGTTCTGCCTCACCCGTTCCATGGCATCTTCGATCGGTGCGGCAACCGACAGATGGATGGTCGGGCCGGTTCCCGGTGCCGCGGGTTTTCCGGGGTAGACGTGACCGGATGCCATTCGGTCCTGCGTGGCGAACATGGCCAGTGGGTTCGGGCCGCTCTCCTCCAGAGCGAGATCGTTCTGAAGCACCGATCCATAAAAGGCGCGCGCCCGATCCATGTCGGTGACGGGGATCTCGAACCATGCCGAGGCTTTTGCAGGGATGAAGGCCATGTCAGTCTCCTGATACTGTCGCACTATTGCACGCCGCTCCTGACACCATACTGTCAGGAGACTTCAGCATGTTCCCCTTCGGCATACTCCCTGGCGAACAGCGTGCGCATCTGCGCGAGGTCGCTTGTTCTCTGGGGATAGAGCGTCTTCAAATAGGCAAGAGCGAAGGTGCCGGGAGCCGAACCCGGCGCGGACACGATGCGGCCGTCGGCGACGGCATAGGGCACGTCCTGATAGTTCTGGGCGCCGGGGTAAGCCGGTTCCTTTTCATTGATCCAGTCACGACCATTGCTGGTGTGTTTGGCCTTGTCGAACAGGCCGGCACGCGCCAACGCCAATGTGCCGGCGCAGATGCCGCCGATCACGCCGCCGCGTGCCGCAATTGCCGTCAGCAGTCCGGAGATATCAGGCGGTGCATCGACCCATAGGTCGGAGCCGATGACCGCGACGGCGTCGAGATCGGTGTTTTCATCAACCTCGGTGGAGCGATCGGGCGTCAGCATAAATCCGCTGGCCGAGGTCACCGGCTTGCCGTTCGGCGTCAGCGACACCGCGCGTGCGCCGAACCATTCGACCGCCGAAGCCGCCAGCAGGCCGTATTCCCAGTCGGCGAAGCGATCGATGAAAACGACGCCGATGGTTTTCTGTTCGGACATTTCCTGCTCCGTCCTTCGGCCCGCCGGATCTATATCTGGGCGCCTTGGCGTCCGCATCCAGCCGCTGCCGCGAAAAATCACCCGCGACCGTGGCGGCCTTCGTAATTATCCGGCCAACCGATGTCCTTGCGGATGCTCTGCGGCAAGCCATTCATGAAACGCCGGGTGCGGATCTCGTTGCGCATCGTCCGGATCTTGCCGACATAGCGCTGCACGCTGTGCAGAATGGCAAAACCGTTCATGGCTGGTCTCCTCTCTTTCGATGGAGACACTATCGCACACCCCTCCTGACAGCAGTCTGTCAGGAGGCTGAGCGGTCTTTGGCGAGCGTGCCAGGTTTTGCCGGTTCCGATCCCGCCTGCACGAGAGAAGCAGGCTTTTTTGTCGCTCTGCCGGGGTTGAGTCGTTCAGCTTTCAACGACGGACGGTTGGAATTCGCAGCAGCGATAGGGCCGGCGTTCTGATATTGAGGGAGAAAATTCCTCGGAGATCAGGGAGATGACCATGAGCCTGCAACTGACAGGAATTCACCATCTGACCGCAATCACGGCCAATGCGCCGGGAAACCTTCGTTTCTACACCGGCACTTTGGGGCTGCGGCTGGTCAAGAAGACGGTCAATCAGGACGACACGTCAGCCTATCACCTCTTCTATGCCGATGCAGAGGCGACGCCTGGCACTGACATCACCTTCTTCGACTGGCCGGTCGGACGCGAACGGCGCGGCACCAACAGCATCGTGCGGACGAGCCTGAGGGTCGCCAGCCCCGAAAGTCTTGCCTGGTGGAAGGATCGCCTGGCCGGCGAGGCCGTCGCGACGGGAGAGATCGGCGACATCGGCGGCTATCCGTCGCTGGATTTCGAAGATCCAGAGGGCCAGCGCCTGCGCCTCGTCAGCGATGGCGGCAAGGGCGACAGCCATCCCTGGTCTCAAAGCCCAGTCCCAGTCGAGCACCAGATACGCGGGCTCGGGCCTATCGTCATCAGCGTTCCCGACATCACCAACACCGAGGCCGTGCTGACCCGGGTGATGAACATGCGCAAGGCGCGTGATTATGCGTCGCCAGATGGCGAGGGTCTGGTTCATGTCTTCGAAATGGGAGCAGGCGGGCCGGCGGCGGAGCTTCATGTCGCGGTGCAGCCGGGTCTTGCGCCGGCACGTCAAGGCGCCGGGGCGGTCCACCACGTCGCGTTCAGGGCGCCCGACCAGGAGACCTTGCATCAATGGACGGCGCGGCTGGCCGAGTTCCGTCTGCCGTCAAGCGGTGAGGTCGAACGATACTACTTCCGCTCGCTCTATTTCCGCGAGCCGAACGGCATATTGTTCGAGATTGCCACCGACGGCCCCGGGTTCACCGCCGACGAGCCGCTGGAAACGCTGGGCGAAAGGCTGGCCTTGCCGCCGTTCCTCGAACCGAACCGGGCTGCGATCGAGGCCGGCCTCAAGCCGCTGGCATAGCAACTCTATCGCGAGCGAGCGAAAGGAGCGCTTTGACAGCCGCTTGTGATGCTGGTCAAAGGCGGCATGTCGAAACTCCTCGCGCTCGTCATCGTCGCCATGATGGTCATCCAGCTGATCAAGCCGCTCGGCTGGCCGGGGCTGAAGCGGCGCAGCGATTTCTGGAAACTGGCGGTGCTGGCGATGGCGGCGATTTCGATCACAGCGGCGCTGGGGCATTGGACCTAAAGCGCGTCGCGTTCGACCGACCTCACGCGACGCGCTTTAGGTTGTTGTTTTATGCATGTCGTTATCGCAAAACCGCTGCACACTTTTGCGCGACATGCATTAGGGCCGGCGGCCCGCTACGCGACGCGTGGTTCGTTGGCGAGCACCAAGCCGACGAGATGTTCCGCCCAGGCCCGGTAGCCGGCTTCCGAGGCATGAAATCCGTCGGACGCAAAGCCGGCTTCGGCATCGGTGATCGGCAGGCGCGCG
>NZ_RZTI01000016.1:0-70706 GCF_003997275.1 Mesorhizobium sp. M6A.T.Ce.TU.002.03.1.1 | reverse complement strand
GCGCCGGCACCGCGCCGCGTTCGAGGCAAAGGCGCTCGCCCATCCGGTTCATCTCGGCGGCGCGGATTTCCAGGATCTTTCCGAGCAGCGGCGGCATTGCCGGTGCCCGGGTGAATTCGAGCACCGGCGACCACACCACGCGCGCCTCCGGCCATTTGGCGCGCAGCGCGTAGAGCAGGCCGCCAAAATCGCTCTTGAAACGCGGCACCGAGTGGAAGTTCTTGGTGTCATTGGTGCCGATGGCGAGCACGATATGCGTCCAAGGATCGGCCGACAGATTGGGCAGCACATGGTCGCGGATCTGGCCTGAGGTCGCCGAGTTGAAGCCGGCTGCCCGCCAGCGCACCGCACGGCCAGTGCGTTTCGAGATCAGATCAGCCAGTTGCGCGGCCAGCCCATACTCGGAATTGCCGATGCCGACCGAAGCGGCGGAAGAATCGCCAAGCATCAGAAGCGAGACCGCCGGCGCCTGGCCTGATATCTCGTGCATGACCGGACCCTGCGCCGGCAGCATGCGGGTGGTGCGGCGGCGCACGCCGAGCCCCTGCCAGACATAGACCGGAAAGGCGAGCCAGGTGAGGAGGGCAAGAAAGCGCTGCATCGCAAACCGTTAATGGGCAAGTCCGTTAAAGGGCATAGCGAGCAGCACTTAGCGCATATCGGGCTAAAGGCGAAAGACCTTGCGTCGACGGCCCGTCGTCAATGGCAACAGGCGTCCGGCATCTCGGGCCGGTCTGCATATTCATCGTGCAGCCGCACCCAGTCCATCAGGCTGTGGTAGGGGCCGGTCTCGTTGCGGCCCTTCGGCGTCAGGTCGAGATAATGATAAGCGCCGATCAGCGGATCGCCGCCCCTGGAGCGCGACATGAAGGTTAGGAAGATGTCACCGTTGTCATCCCTGTAGAACACGCTGATGCCGGGAAGGTCTTTTGATTTGCGCGCGCGCTGCTCGAAATTGTAGGTCGTGTCGCCTGATGCGATCTGCTTGTCGGTGAAGGAAACCTGCATGTCGAAGTTGAAATCCGAGGCGTAGGACGACACCCAGTCGAATTTCCAGCCCATGCGCTGTTTGTAGGGCAGAAATTCAGCCAACGGCGCCCGCGAGATCACGACAAGCGACACATCGTGGTGCTTGAGGTGCTGGTTGGCGCCGTCGATGTGGTCGGCAAGGAAGGAACAACCTTCGCAACGGTAATCGGCGCCCGGCCCGAACATGAAGTGGTAGACGATCAGCTGGCTTGCGCCGGCGAATAGTTCGGCCAGTTTCTTCGGGCCCTGTTCGGTCTCGAAGACATAGTCCTTCCGGACCTTCAACCAAGGCAATTCCCGCCGTTCGGCAGCGATGCGGTCGCGAAATCGCGTCAATTCCTTCTCGCGGGCCAGATGCGCCTTGTGCGCCTGGAACCAGTCTTCCCGTGAAACGATCTTGTTGTTTGGCATGGGTCTGCTCCTCTTTGAGACCCAAGGACGTTTGGGCTCAACGCAAGCCGACACGGTCCTCGCATTTTTGGAGCGATTTCGGAGCACATGGAACCCGGGCACATGACCCGGGTCCGGATGAAGGCAGAAAAAACCGGTCAGGCGGCCTGTTCCAGTTCCGGCTGCCATTTTCCAAGCGCGGCCAGATGGTTCATGTGGGCGCGGTGGGCGAAGGCGGCCTGGGCAGCGGCGACGTTGGCCGCCTTGCCGCTCCACGCCTTCTGTGGCGCCGCCTGCAAGGCGCGGCCGTAGGAGAAGGTCAATTTCCACGGATGCGGGCCGATGGCGTTGATGGCATTGAGGTTGGCGGTCGCCTCCTCGTCCGATTGTCCGCCCGAGAGAAAGGCGATGCCCCCAATTGCGGCCGGCACCGTTTCGCGGAACAGTTTTATGGTCTTTTCGGCGACTTCCTCGGGGCTGCTCACCTTGCCCGACTTCTTTCCGGCGAGAACCATGTTCGGCTTCAGGATGGTGCCTTCGAGGACGACGCGGGCTGCGTAGAGCTCGGTGTAGAGTTTCGTCAGCGTTGCCTTGCTGATCTCGTAGCAGGTGCCGATGTCATGGGCGCCGTCCATCAGCACCTCCGGCTCGACGATCGGCACGATGCCGGCCTCCTGGCAGAGCGCCGCATAGCGGGCGAGCGCATGGGTGTTCGAGCCGATCGACGTGGCGGAAGGCACGCCCTTGGCGACGTCGATGTCGATCACCGCACGCCATTTGGCGAAACGGGCGCCGAGCTTGTAATAGTCGGCAAGCCGCTCACGCAGACCGTCGAGGCCTTCGGTGATCGTTTCACCGGGGTAGCCGGCCAGAGGCTTGGCGCCGGCATCGACCTTGATGCCTGGGATGGCGCCGGTCGCCTTGATAATGTCGACAAGCGGCGTGCCGTCGGCGGCCTTCTGGTGGATGGTCTCGTCATAGAGGATGACACCGGAAATGTATCTGGTCATCGCCTCCTTGGCGCGGAACATCATCTCGCGATAGTCGCGGCGGCTGTCGGCGGTCGATTCGACGCCTATCACGTCGAAGCGCTTCTTGATGGTGCCGGAGCTTTCGTCGGCGGCCAAAAGACCCTTGCCGCCGGCCACCATCGCGGCGGCAATGTCCTCGAGACGTTCGCTCATTGTGCTTCTCCCTGAAACGGTTGTTCCAGCCTAGCAGACCACTAGAGCAAGGCAGGTTCAAGTCGAACCATTCCAAGCGGAAAGCTCGAATCGATTGAAACGCGCAAACGCCCCGTTCGCTTTCTCGCCTCAGCGCTTCAGCACATCGACGCCGGGCAGCGGCTTGCCTTCCATCCATTCCAGGAAGGCGCCGCCGGCGGTCGAGACGTAGGTGAAGTCGTCGGCGACGCCGGCGTGGTTGAGTGCGGCCACCGTGTCGCCGCCACCGGCCACCGAGATCAATTTGCCGGCCTTGGTGCGGGCCGCGGCGTGCTTGGCTGCCGCCACCGTCGCCCGGTCGAACGGCTCGATCTCGAAGGCGCCGAGCGGACCGTTCCAGACCAGCGTCGCGGCGCGGTCGATCCAGTCGGCAACGGTCTTCACGGTCTTTTCGCCGACATCGAGGATCATGCCGTCGGCCGGCACCTCTGATATGGCGACGGTTTCGCTGGCGGCTCCCGCCTTGAATTCCTTGGCGACGACACCGTCGACCGGCAGGATGATGGCGCAGCCGGCTTCGGCCGCCTCGATCATGATCTGCTTGGCGGTGTTGGCGAGATCATGCTCGCACAGCGATTTTCCGACATCGGTGCCGCGCGCGGCCAGGAAGGTGTTGGCCATGCCGCCGCCGATGACCAGCGCGTCGACCTTCCTTACCAGGTTCATCAGGAGGTCGATCTTGCTCGAGACCTTGGCGCCGCCGACAATGGCAACGACAGGGCGGACGGGATTGCCGAGGCCCTTTTCCAGCGCGTCGAGCTCGGCCTGCATGGTGCGCCCGGCGAAAGCCGGGAGCAGGTGCGCAAGCCCTTCCGTCGACGAATGGGCGCGGTGGGCGGCGGAAAAGGCGTCGTTGACGAAGATGTCGCCATTGGCGGCGAGCTTTTCGGTGAAGGCCGGGTCGTTCTTCTCCTCGGCCTTGTAGAAGCGGGTGTTTTCGAGCAGCAGCACGTCGCCGTTGCCCATGGCGGCGACGGCGCTCGCGGCTTTGTCGCCGATGCAGTCGGATGCGAAGCCGACAGGGCGGCCGAACACCTCCGCGGTCGCCGTGGCGATCGGCTCAAGCGAGAATTCAGGCGACGGTCCGTCCTTTGGCCGGCCGAAATGGGCAAGCAGGATGACCTTAGCGCCCTTGCCGGAAAGCTCGGCGATGGTTGGCGCGATGCGCTCGATACGGGTGGCGTCGGTGACCTTACCGTCGGCGACGGGAACGTTGAGGTCGACGCGCACCAGCACGCGCTTACCATCGATATTGCCGATGTCGTCCAGTGTCTTGAAGCTGGCCATGCTGTTCCCTTTCGCGAAAAATCGCCGGGACCTTAACCCGCAACAACGACGATGCAAGACCTGCAATGGTGCTACGCGGAAAATGACCACAGCCCGTGTCGGGAGCCGTCAGCCCTCGTCGGTTGCCTTTTCCACCACCGGCTGTGGAGCCGGTTCCGCGTCCGTCAGCGCCTCGCCACTCTGCTTTTTGACCCGCTTGCGCCAATTGCGCGCAAAGGCAACGATACGGTCGCCGATTTCGCCGGCACTCAGGAACACCGGCACCCGTGCCACCGGCGCGGTCGGCTCGAGGGAAAGACCAAGGCCGGTGATCTTGCCTTTGTCGTCGACGTCGCGGACGATCAGCTCGATCGGACCAATCAGCACGCGGTCGGCATATTCGGCATGGCCGCCGAGCCGCTCCGTCACCAGGTCGCCGACGGTCAGCTTGCGTTCCTCCTCGGTCAGGCCCGGCGTGTAGGCCGCTTCCAGTTCCGCGGCGGAGCGCGCCGGATCGACGGCGAAGGCGCCGAAGAAGTCCGCATCCTCAGGATCGACCACGGCGCGGCTGGCGAACAGCTTGTCGAGCAGGGCTGGATAGCGATCCGGCACGAAGATGTAGACATGGTCGCCGGCGGCGAGCCTGCCCATGTCCTGGAAGCGCATCGAGCGCCCGTCGCGCAGCACCAGCGACGGCCGCGCCCAGCGCGGAATGCGCTCACCGCGCGCCACTGGGCTGCCAGGTGCTACGCGATAGGCGAGAAGCTCGTGATGGGCGGAGCCGGGCAATTCGAGCTCGACCTTGTCCAGTGGCCCCAGGCGGGCCGGCACGATCAGGCCGAGGCGGCGCGCCAGCGGTCCGACAGTCCATCCCTGGATGACCAGCGACACCAGCACGACGATGAAGGCGGTGTTGAAGATGAGGCGGCCGTTCTCAAGGCCGCCAAGCAGCGGCGTGATGGCGAGCAGGATCGACACCGCGCCACGCAGGCCCACCCATGAGATGAAGGCGACTTCCGGGCGCGGCAGACGGAACGGCATCAGGCAAAGCCAGACGGCGATTGGCCGCGCCACGAAGATCAGGAACAGGCCTAGCAGCACCGCCGGCAGCAGGATCGCCGGAAATTGCGAGGGCGTCGCGAACAGGCCGAGGATCAGGAACATGATGATCTGTGCCAGCCACGACATGCCGTCCTGGAAGCGCTTGAGGATGGTGACGGCGCGGATGTCGGAATTGCCGGCAATGAGGCCGGCGAGATAGACCGCCAGAAAGCCGGAGCCGCCAATGGCGCCCGCGGCGGCGAACACCATCAGCGACAGTGTCACCACGAAGATCGGCAGCAGCCCGTGGTCGAGATTGAGCCGGTCGACGAGGCGCACGATGGCAAGGCCGCCGAAAATGCCGACGATAGCGCCAAGCCCCATGTTGAGAAGGAAACCGAGGACGAGGTCGGTAGCCAGCACCCCGGCCTCGAGATTGGCGTTGACGGCGATGATTTCGACCAGGGTGATGGTCAGGAAGATGGCGATCGGGTCATTGGTGCCGGATTCCACCTCGAGCGTGGAACGCACGCGCTCGCGCAAATTGATCTCGCCGGCGCGCAACAGGAAGAACACCGCTGCTGCGTCGGTCGAGGCAACTGCGGCACCGAGCAGGAAGGATTCCAGCCAGCTGAGATCGAGCAGGTAGTAGGCGACGACGCCGAACAGGCCAGTGGTCACAAGGACGCCGATCGTTGCCAGCGACAGCGCCGGTCCGGCCGCCTGCCGCAAGACATTGAGCGGCGTGCCGAAACCAGAATCGAACAGGATCACCGCCAGCGCCAGTGAGCCGGCAAAATAAGCCAGCCGCGCATTGTCGAACTGGATGCCGAGGCCGTCGGTGCCCGTGGCCAAGCCGATGCAGAGGAACAACAGCAAGAGAGGAGCGCCGAAGCGGAAGGCGATCAGGCTCGAAAACGCGGCTGCAACGACAAGTGCGGTGCCAACCAGCGTCACGAGATAGATCGCATGCTCCATCCGAAAACCGCCCCCTCAATTTCGTGTACCTCTCGCTTTACGGGAGAGTGAGGCGAAGACATGACCGGTGCAAGGCGGGAGGGTGGTTTTTTGCCCTATCCCGCCCAACTTCGTCATCCTAGGGCGAAGCAGCCGCGAAGCGGCGTCGCGCAGACCCTGGGATCCATGCCGTGACATCAGCCGGAATGCGGCGGAACAGAATTCTGCACGGCCGCAACGCTCCAACGGCACGGCATGGATCCTGGGGTCTGCGCCGCGTCGCTTCGCTCCTTGCTCCGCCCCAGGATGACGAAGCGCGATGGCCGTCAGGCCAATCTCCAAGACGTGCGATCTGCCGACACAAGAACGCGGCGCTCCAATGAAAAACGCCCGGACAGAGCCGGGCGTTTCCAAGTCGCGAGAAGATGGTCCTGTGATCAGGCGATGGTCTTGCCGAATGCAACGGCTGTGTCGGCCATGCGGTTGGAAAAACCCCATTCATTGTCATACCAGGACAGCACCGAAACGAAGTTGCCGTCCATGACCTTGGTCTGGTCGAGCGCCATGATCGAGGAATGCGGATCGTGGTTGAAGTCGATCGACACGTTCGGGTGATGGGTGACGGCGAGAATGCCCTTCAGCTTGCCCTTGGAGGCGGCGATCACCGCCTCGTTGATCTCCTGCACGGTCGTTGGCCGCTTGGCGATGAACTTGAAATCGACAACCGAGACGTTCGGGGTTGGCACGCGAATGGAGATGCCGTCGAGCTTGCCCTTGAGGTCGGGCAGCACGAGGCCGATCGCCTTGGCCGCACCGGTCGAGGTCGGGATCTGCGACAGGGCCGCGGCGCGGGCGCGGTAGAGATCCTTATGCATGGTGTCCAGCGTCGGCTGGTCGCCGGTGTAGGAGTGGATCGTCGTCATCATGCCCTTCTCGATGCCGACGGCCTCATGCAGCACGGCTGCCAACGGCGCCAGGCAGTTGGTGGTGCAGGAGGCGTTGGAGATGACGATGTGGTCCTTGGTCAGCTTGTCATGGTTGATGCCATAGACGACGGTGAGGTCGGCGCCTTCCGCAGGCGCCGAGACCAGGACCCGCTTGGCGCCGGCGGTCAAATGCGCCGCTGCCTTGTCGCGGGCGGTGAAGATGCCGGTGCATTCGAGCGCAATGTCGATGCCGAGCTCCCTCCAAGGCAGCTGCGTCGGATCCTTGATCGCGGTGACCTTGAACTTCTCCGTGCCAACAGTGATCTGGTCCCCGTCAACCGTCACTTCGTGCGGGAAGCGGCCGTGCACGCTGTCGAAGCGCAGCAGATGCGCATTGGTCTCGACCGGGCCGAGGTCGTTGACGGCAACCACATCGATGTCCTTGCGGCCGGATTCGTGGATGGCGCGCAGGATGTTGCGGCCGATGCGGCCGAATCCGTTGATGGCAACTCTGACGGTCATTTTTTTCTCCCTGGGAGTTGGAGGCCGAAGATCAAGTCCGCAGCTTCATAACGGCGGGCTGCCAAAGAATCCAGCCGTCGATGGGTTGGATTTAAGTCCACCAAACTGAGGCTGCCCGCAAAACCGCTACGCGCGTTTTCGCGGGCGCCAAGCTTTATTCGCCGTGCAGGCGGGCTTCCGCCGCCTTCACCGTCGCTTCGGCGGTGATGCCGAAATGCGGATAGAGCTGTTCGATCGTGCCAGAGGCGCCGAAGCCGGTCATGCCGATGAAGATGCCGTCGGTGCCGATGAAATGATCCCAGCCCTGGCGGATGCCGGCTTCGATGGCGATCTTGATCGGCGCGTTGCCGATCGTCTTCTTGCGATAGTCGGCGCTCTGCTTGTCGAACAATTCGAAGCAGGGGACCGAGACGACGCGGGTCGGATGGCCGTGCTTTTCCAGCGCCTCGCGCGCCGCCAGCGCGATTTCGACCTCGGAGCCCGAAGAGAAGATCGTCACCGCCGCATCGCCATTGGCGGCGGCCAGCTCATAGGCGCCCTGGCGGCTGAGGTTTTCCGCAACGAAGTCGTTGCGCACCGTCGGCAGGTTCTGCCGGGTCAGCGCCAACGTTGAAGGCGTCTTTTCCTGCTCAATGGCCAATTGCCAGCATTCGGCGGTCTCAACCGCGTCGGCCGGGCGGAAGACATTGTGGTTCGGAATGGCGCGCAGTGCGGCCAAATGCTCGACCGGTTGATGGGTCGGACCGTCTTCGCCGAGACCGATGGAATCATGGGTCATGACGAAGATCGAGCGGATGCCCATCAGCGACGCAAGCCGCATCGCCGGACGGGCGTAGTCGGAAAAGCACATGAAGGTGCCGCCATAGGCGATGAGGCCGCCATGCAGCGTCAGTCCGTTGAGCGCGGCCGCCATGCCGTGCTCGCGAATGCCGTAGTGGACGTAGCGCTGGCCGTAATCGTCTGATGTGATGTTCTTGGTCTGGCTGGTCTTGGTGTTGTTGGAGCCAGTCAGGTCGGCCGAGCCGCCGATCGTTTCCGGCACCGCGCCGTTGATGATCTCGAGCGCCATTTCCGACGATTTGCGGGTGGCGACCTTTGGCTTGTCCGTGGCGAGCTTCCTCTTGTAGTCGGTGATGACGGCGTCGAAATTCGCCGGCAGCTTGCCCCTGATGCGGCGCTCGAATTCGCTGCGCAAATTGGCATCGGCCTTGGCGAGGCGGCCTTCCCAGTCGGTGCGTGCCTTGACACCCGTCTTGCCGGCGTCGCGCCAGGCATCGAGGATATCGGCAGGGACATCGAAAGGTGCCGAATCCCAGCCGAAGAACTTTCTCGCCCCGGCGATTTCATCAGCGCCGAGCGGCGAACCGTGCGCCTTGTTGGTGCCGGCCTTGGTCGGCGCGCCGAAGCCGATCGTGGTCTTGCAGGCGATCATCGTCGGCTTGTCGGAATGGCGGGCCGCCTCGATGGCATAGGCGATCGCTTCCGGATCCTGGCCGTCGATGTGGCTGGCGTTCCAGCCGGACGCCTGGAAGCGGGCGACCTGATCGGTGTTGTCGGCCAGCGACACCGGGCCATCGATCGAGATGTTGTTGTTGTCCCAAAAGACGATCAGCTTGTTCAGCTTGAGATGTCCGGCAAGCGCGATGGCCTCCTGCGAAACGCCTTCCATCAGGCAGCCGTCGCCGGCCAGCACATAGGTGTAATGGTCGACAAGGTCATTGCCGAAGGCGGCATTCATGATGCGCTCGCCGAGTGCGAAGCCGACCGAATTGGCAAGCCCCTGGCCGAGCGGGCCGGTCGTCGTCTCGATGCCGGCGGCATGGCCGTATTCGGGATGGCCTGCCGTCCTCGATCCCAACTGGCGGAAATGCTTGATCTGGTCGAGGGTGATGTCCTCGTAGCCGGTCAGGTAGAGCAGTGAATAGAGCAGCATCGATCCATGACCGGCCGACAGGATGAAACGGTCGCGGTCGGCCCAGTGTGGAGCCTTGGCGTCGAATTTCAGGAAACGCGTGAACAGCACCGTGGCAATGTCGGCGCAGCCCATGGGCAGGCCAGGATGGCCGGATTGGGCCTTCTCGACAGCGTCCATGGAAAGAAAACGGATTGCATTGGCCATCCGGTCATGTTGTTCACGCGAGGTCATGCTTCCTCCAGTGTGGGGGTTTGGGGCCTTGGGAGAGCCCTGGAAAGGGGTGCGCGACACATAGCAGGCGCGGCTTTTTAGTCAATAAACCGGCGCGCTTTTGCCGGTCTTGTGATGGCGCCAGAAGGGTCTTGGAGGCCCTACATTAGCGTTAGCAGGGGACAGTCGCGAGACCTTTATTGACGTCGGCTTCACACGGCGCGTAATGTTTCAGACATAACGCGTTCTGAACGTGGATGATTCGGTGATGGGCAGGGCGCAGGACGAAAGCCATGACCGGGGAAACGACACTCAAGGAAGTCATCGCGAGGCTGGGTAAGGCCATCGAGGGGCTGGAAAATGCCGTCGCGGCCAAGCTCGAGCACGAGCGCGACTATACGGAAGCCGAGGCGGAGGTGCAGCGCATGAACGCCGACCGCTCGCGGCTGGCGCAGGAACTCGACAATTCCGAAGCGCGCGCCGAACGACTGGAAGACGCCAACAAGGAAGTGTCGCGTCGGCTGGTGACCGCCATGGAAACCATCCGCGCCGTGTTGGATAGATAGGGGCTGGCCCAATGGCACAAGTCACGGTTTCCATAGACGGCAAGCAGTATCGCATGGCTTGCGACGAGGGCCAGGAAGAGCATCTGATCGACCTCGCCGAGCGCTTCGACCGCTATGTCTCGCATCTGAAGGATTCTTTCGGCGAGATCGGCGACCAGCGGCTGACCGTGATGGCCGGCATCATGGTCATGGACGAGCTTTCGGAACTGCAAAAACGCGTCAAGGGCATGGAAAGCGAAGTGCTGACGCTGCGCAAGACGCGTGACGACGCGCTGACCAAGGCCGATAAGAACGATTCCGTGCTGACGAATGCGCTTGGCGCGCTCGCCCAGCGCATGGAAGATCTGGCGACGACGCTGGCGGTGAACAAGGCCTGAGCCAGCGCAGCGGAAATTCCTGCTGCATTTGCCGAGAAGCAATGAAAATTTTTCGCCGCCGGCCTCAATGCCGGTGGCAACAGGCGTTTGAAGGATGACACCGGAGTGGTAGAAGGGCAGAGCAGCGCCGGTGGGTGCCGGCTGCGATCTGCAAATCTGCAATCACAGGGTAGGGACACGTCATGAGCCTTCGTATCAACGATATCGCGCCGGATTTCACGGCCGAAACCACGCAAGGGACGATCAGCTTCCACGAATGGATCGGTGACGGCTGGGCGGTGCTCTTCAGCCATCCGAAGAATTTCACGCCGGTCTGCACGACCGAGCTCGGCACGATGGCCGGGCTGGAAGGCGAGTTCAAGAAGCGCAACGTCAAGATCATCGGCATTTCCGTCGATCCGGTCGAAAACCACGCCAAATGGCAGGACGACATCAAGACGGCGACCGGCCATTCGGTGAACTACCCGCTGATCGGCGACAGGGATCTCAAGGTCGCCAAGCTTTACGAGATGCTGCCGGCCGGTGCCGGCGAAACCTCGGAAGGGCGCACGCCCGCCGACAATGCCACGGTGCGCTCGGTCTATGTCATCGGCCCCGACAAGAAGATCAAGCTGGTGCTCACCTACCCGATGACCACCGGCCGCAACTTCGATGAGATCCTGCGCGCCATCGATTCCATGCAGCTGACCGCCAAGCACCAGGTGGCGACGCCGGCGAACTGGAAGCAGGGCGAGGACGTCATCATCACCGCCGCCGTTTCCAACGAGGATGCGATCAAGCGTTTCGGCGCCTATGAGACGATACTGCCGTATCTCCGGAAGACCAAGCAGCCCGCTGCCTGAGCAGGGCAGAGGCGGCACAGGAGATTTTTCGGTTTTCTCGTCTGCACGAGCATGCGGTGCTTGACGGCGTGGCGCTGGCGAATGACCATGCTCTTCTTTTGCCCCGGCAGGGAAAACCATTCCTGCCGGGTAGGAGTTGAGGGAGCCGGGATTGGACGCGACATCGGCCAAGCTGCAGGTGGCAGGCTTTTACGACAAGCCGAGCGGGTCCATCCAGTATGTCGTCGCCGACCCGCAGACGCGACGATGCGCAATCATCGATCCGGTCCTGGATTTCGACGAGAAGTCCGGCGCCACGGCGACGAAGAATGCCGACGCCCTGCTCGACTTCATTAGAGATCAACGGCTGGTCGTCGAATGTATCCTCGACACCCACCCGCATGCCGACCATTTCTCGGCGGCGCACTATCTCAGCGCGAAGACCGGAGCGCCGACGGCGATTGGCGAGAAGATCATCGACGTCCAGAAATTGTGGAAGGTGATCTACAACTGGCCGGATTTTCCTGCCGACGGATCCCAGTGGAACAGGCTGTTTGCGGATGGCGAGACCTTTTCGGTCGGCGGCATTCCGGCAAAGGTGCTTTTTTCGCCGGGCCACACGCTGGCATCGATCACCTATGTGATCGGCGACGCCGCTTTCATCCACGATACGCTGTTCATGCCGGACAGCGGCACGGCGAGAGCGGACTTTCCCGGCGGCAGTGCCGCCCGGCTCTGGCGCTCGATCCAGGATATCCTCGCGCTACCGGACGAGACACGCCTGTTCGTCGGCCATGACTACCAGGCGGAGGGGCGCGAACCCTTGTGGGAGAGCACTGTCGCGGAACAGAAATCCAAGAACACCCATATTGCCGCCTGCAGGACCGAGGCCGATTTCGTGGCGTTGCGCGAGGCGCGCGACAGGACGCTGCCCATGCCCAGGCTGATCCTGCACGCGCTGCAGGTCAACATGAATGGTGGACGCTTGCCGGAACCGGAATCCAACGGCCGCCGGTATTTGAAATTTCCGCTCGATTGCTTGTGATGAGATGGGTCGCAGACGCCAGCTAGTCTAGCTTCAGGGTTTTGTTCTGCGGGCTAAATGTTCATACGTGATTTGCCAAGGGTCGCTCTCGGAAGATCTTTCCTCGCCGATCCAATGGAAGCTGTTGGTAGTGATCTCAGTGAAACGCCATCGAGTTTTCAGACCGCGCGAGTCATTGCCGAGCTGGACAATGTCCTTACCCTCGGCCCGCCCGATCTGGCGCGAGTGATCTCGGTTGAGCGGGTCGTTCCATATGATGTGCCAGCCATCGATCCCAGGATCGAAGATGCGCAAAGTCGTGCCAAACATCGTGGACGGCGCAGGGCGCTTGGGCCTGATCCAAACGTCCTGAATCGCGCGGCCTTCGAGCACCCAGCCAAAATGGCATTCTCCATTCCATTTCTGGATTGTGCCGTCGTCGAGGTAGTGGACCGTGTCCATTTCCCAGCTTCCAATTAGCCATCCATACAGGTCCATCTCTTTCGCTCGGTCGGCTGGGGGACCTTCGGATTCGAGAGCGGTGAGAAACTGAGAAATCGTCATCGTCATCTCCAAATAGACGAGGTCGGCGCCCCATTGTCGCGCCCGCCTGCCGCAAGTGCCGCTTCGTGGAATTTCGCGACGGAAGCTCGTAAGGCGCCGGAACATTGCCGCCACAATTTGCAGCGTTGCGGTTTCCGGGGCTTGGGGAAAATTGCTATAATGCCGCTATGAATAAGATCGTTTGCGAACGCGATGGCGAGGCCGAAACCGCCGGCATCTTTGGTGGAGCGGTAGCGCGTCGCATGGGCGGGCAATAACCAACCCTAGCTAGAATATGGCACCAAGGTACAGCTCTCCCGGCAGTCGGAGGACCCATAAAAAACGGCGGCGCCAGTTGCCTGACGCCGCCGTTATTTGTTTCGTCGGAAGCCTTACGCCGCCGGCTGCGCCTCGATGGTGCGCAGGGCCTGCATCTGGCGCTTGGCCGCGGCCTTGACCGCGTCCTGCACCTTCTCGAAGGCGCGCACCTCGATCTGGCGCACGCGCTCGCGGCTGATGTCGAACTCGGCCGACAGCTCTTCCAGCGTCAGCGGCTCCTCGGCCAGGCGGCGCGCCTCGAAGATGCGCCGCTCGCGCTCGTTGAGCACGGCAAGAGCGCCGGACAGCATGCCGCGCCGGTTTTCCAGCTCGTCCTGCTCGATCAGCGCCTCTTCCTGGCTTTCGTGGTCGTCGACCAGCCAGTCCTGCCATTCACCCGATTCACCTTCGCTCGCCCGGATCGGTGCGTTGAGCGAGGCATCGCCCGAAAGGCGGCGGTTCATCGACACCACCTCCGCTTCGGACACGTTGAGGCGGGTGGCGATCTCGGTGATCTGATCGGGCTTCAAATCGCCGTCGTCGAGCGCCTGGATCTTGCCCTTCACCTTGCGCAGGTTGAAGAACAGGCGCTTCTGGTTGGCGGTCGTGCCCATCTTGACCAAGCTCCACGAGCGCAGGATGTATTCCTGGATCGAGGCCTTGATCCACCACATGGCGTAGGTGGCAAGCCGGAAGCCACGCTCCGGTTCGAATTTCTTGACAGCCTGCATCAGGCCGACATTGCCTTCCGAGATCACCTCGCCGATCGGCAGGCCGTAGCCGCGATAGCCCATGGCGATCTTGGCGACGAGCCGAAGGTGGCTGGTGACGAGCTTGTGCGCAGCCGTGGTGTCCTCATGCTCAGCGTAACGCTTGGCGAGCATGTACTCTTCCTGCGGCTGAAGCATCGGAAAGCGACGGATTTCTTCCAGGTAGCGGCTGAGGCCGCCTTCGCCGGAAACGATACTGGGTAATGACTGGGCCATGATAGCGCCCCCTCTCTCTTGGAGTGGTGCCCCCGAAACGCGGCGGGCATATGTCGCGAACGCCAAAAGGCTCGTCGCGACAGCGGATGTATATAGGAACAAAACCAGAAAGGACAGCATTGGTTCAACAGGAAACAGTGTGTCACGCCAAAGTGAACAACGACTGTCAGGTTTTGCCAATCAGGTTTTGAGTGGATGGAAGGCGGTTCAGAGTTTGCGAAAACCGTCGACGAGTTCCTCCATATCCCTCGGTACCGGCGCCTCGAACCTCATCGGTAGATGGGTAGTCGGATGCCGAAATTCAAGGAGGCGGGCATGCAATGCCTGTCGCGGAAATGCCTTCACCCGGCCTTTCAGCGGCTCGGGCAGCCGGTTCGCCTTGGTGCGAAACGCCTGGCCATAATCGGGATCGCCGACGACCGGATGGCCGATATGAGCCATGTGGACGCGGATCTGATGGGTGCGGCCGGTCTCGAGCCGGCATTCGACCAGGCTTGCCGTGGCAAATTCCTTTTGCTGCTCGCCAAAGCGCTCGATCACGGTGAAATGGGTGACGGCGTGGCGGGCATCGTCGCGGCCCTCGGGCACCACGGCACGGCGCACGCGGTCGGCGGCGCGGCCAAGCGGCTCGTCGACCGTGCCTGTCGGTCTCATCGGTATGCCCCAGACCAAAGCCAAATAGGCGCGTTTGAGATCGCCGGTCAGGCCATGGTCGGCAAAGGCCTCCGACAATGACTTGTGGGCGCGGTCGGTCTTGGCGACGACCATGACGCCGCTGGTCTCCTTGTCCAGGCGGTGGACGATGCCCGGCCGCCGCACACCGCCGATGCCGGAAAGACTGTCGCCGCAATGGTGGATCAGCGCGTTGACCAGCGTGCCGGTCCAGTTGCCGGCGCCGGGATGGACGACCAGCCCCGACGGCTTGTTGATGACGATCAATTCATTGTCTTCATAGAGGACGTCGAGCGGGATGTTCTCGCCTTGCGGCTCCGCCGGCTCCGGCTCCGGCATGTCGACCGACACGCGGTCACCGGCCGCCATCTTGCGCTTGGTCTCGGTGACCGGCTGGCCGCCGACCTTGACGGCGCCCTGCCTGATCAGCATCTGCACCCGGCTGCGCGACATGTCCGGACCGAGCTTGCCCGCCAGCCATTGGTCGAGGCGCCGGCCGGCCGCATCGGGACCCGCTTCCAGCATGATCGATCCCCCGTCTGGCGATCCCCCGTTTGGCGATCCGCCCTCCATCAATCCATACACTATCAATATGGGGGCCTCTTCGTTATGAGCGCTCATCGAAGAAAAAGTTCCGGAATGTTTGCCATGGCCGCTGCCGATGAAGACGAGGAAAAGCCGCTCGACCCCGAAGTCGAAAAGGTGCGCAAGAAGCTCGTCCGCTTCGTCGCCATTAATCTCGGCCTGCTGTTCCTTGCCCTTATGGTGGTGATCGCAGCCCTTGTCTACAAAACGCGCACCGCGCCGCCGGCTAGCCCGCCACTGGCCGGCGACATCCAGGTGCCATCAGGCGAGCCGCTGACCGGCGACATCGTGCTGCCGGTCGGCGCCAAGGTCATCAGCCAGTCGCTCTCCGGCAATCGCATCTCCATCGATGCGGAGCTTGCCGACGGCAGCCGCGCCATTTTTGTCTACGACATTACTGAGCGCCGCATCATCGGTCGCTTTTCGATCCGCAACAAATGACTGGTTTCGCCGAAAATCGCCGCGTCGCCACGGTCGCACTCGTGGTCAGAAACTATGACGAGGCGATCGCCTGGTATGTCGGCAAGCTGGGCTTTGTACTCACCGAAGACGTTGATCTTGGCGGCGGCAAGCGCTGGGTCACGGTGGCGCCGGCAGACCGACACGGCGCGCGGCTGCTTCTGGCAGAAGCGTCGGGCGACTTGCAAGCAAGCTGCATCGGCAACCAGACCGGCGGCCGGGTCTTTCTGTTCCTCGAAACCGACGACTTTGCCCGCGACCACGCGCTGATGCTCGAAAAGGGCGTCGAATTCCGTGAGGCGCCCCGACACGAGGCCTATGGCACTGTAGCGGTTTTCGCCGATCTCCACGGAAATCTCTGGGACTTGATCCAGCCAAAACGGTAAGCCTGCAACGGATATTTTCCCGGCACTAGAGACTGTCCGAAGGCCAGTTGCTTTTTCCCAGCCGTCAGCCTATATCGCCGGTTCTTGAACGCGCCCATCGTCTAGCGGTCAGGACACCGCCCTCTCACGGCGGGAACAGGGGTTCGATTCCCCTTGGGCGTACCAAGGATTTCAAATTTGCGTACACGGGTATCGCCGTCGGTCAAAGCCGGAGCCGTCGCTTCTGGTGCGGCGCCCTCAATTGAATTAGCATCGCTTCATGTAACCGAAGGGCCAAGGGTCCAGGACGGTGCGCAGAACGCCGCCGGGACGAATCTGTCGCGCAGCGAATAGATCGACGCTCGTCCTGGGGACGAGGAGATCGTAGGGAGAGAGGGCCAATGCAGAAACTGCAATCGCAGGGCGTCCATCACATCACGCTGGTCGGCGCCGGGCGCCAGACCTCCATCGACTTCTGGGAAGGCGTGCTTGGCATGCCTTTCATCTTCGAGCAGCCCAACCTCGACAAGGCCAGCGAAAGCCACCTCTATTTCGATCCGGGCGACGGCCGGCTGATCACCATCTTCACCGATGAGAGCCGCACGCCGGAGAAACGGCGCACGCCGACCGATCCGGGCTGCGTCCATCACATCGCGTTTGCGGTGTCGCGCGTTACCTTTCTGCAGGCGGTCGCCCGGCTCGACGAGCGCGCCATCAAGCATAGCGGCGTCAAGGATCGCGGTTTTATGGATTCGATCTATTTCGAGGATCCGCTCGGCCTGCTGATCGAGCTCGCCTCCTACCGTTTCGAGCCGCCGGCGGGCTTCACCCACGCCGACGTTCTGATGCAGGCGCACAAAATCCGCGTTGGGCGCGGCGACTACGCAATAGCCGAGGTGCATCTTGCCGACGCGATCCAGGCGCTTGTCGAGCGCTCACGCGCCACCTTGTCGGACGATCGGGCGCCGAAAAATCCATACTGACGACAGCACCCCGAGGGAGGAACACAATGGCAAAGACGACAACGAAGAGTGCGACGAAGCCGGCTGCCAAGGCCGCCACAAAACCAGTTGCCAAGGCAGCGACAAAGCCTGCAGCCAAAACGTCGAAAGCTTCCGCCAAGTCGGCAACGAAAGCCCCCGCAAAACCTGCAGCCAAGGCATCCGCGAAGTCCGCGCGGAAGGCCATAGCGAAATCAGCGAAAAAGTCCGCGCTGACGCTCAGCATGCTGAAGCCGAGCGTCAATAACATGAGCGTTCGGGTGTTTGCACGGGCGGCGGGGCTAGATCATTCCGAGACCGACGTATGGGGCCACACGCGCTCGCCTGAATACATGGCGCGAAACCCAGCCCATCTGACGCCGATGATCGAGGACAAGGGCTTGCCGAGAGGCGTGTTGTGGGAGAGCTGCGCCATCATGCAGTATCTCGCCAACAAGCATGGGCTGGAGAAATTGTATCCCAAGGCGCCGGCCAAGCGGGCAATGATCGACAGCGCCATGTTCTATCTGATCGGCACGCTTTACCCCTATGTGGCGCGCGCCACCTATCCTGCGCTGAATTTTCCGCAATATGCCGGCGAGGTCGGCCACAGCGACGCCCACCCTGACAGGAAATCGGAAGCCCAGAAGGCCGCGGCGGCCGCAATTGCCGAGCCGCTGGAGGTCTTTCACTCCTTCTTCAGGAACGGCAAGCCGTTCATCGGCGGCAAGAACCCATCGATCGCCGACATCCGCCTGGCGGCGACGCTGGAATTCCTCGCCGTCATCGACTACGCGCTGCCCCAATGGGCAAAGGAATATATGGCGGCGATCGAGAAGAAGCTCGGCAAGGCCTACGCGGAGCCGGCCAGCGACGTGCGCGGCTATATCGCCTATGTGAAGTCACAGGCCGAGGCGTGAGGCTTTCGCTCTAACGGTTGCTTCCTAAGCCGACCTAAAACAGAGGGCGAAAGCCCTGCCTTTTACTGGACGTAAGAATGTTTGAAGCGTCGACGAAGAAGCGACGGTTGACCTGGGGGCATAGGTCCCGATGATGGGGCCGCGCGGGTGGCGTCCATGGAAGGGACTGTACATGACCCGCAAACTACCTTTATTCGCCGCGTTCGGTTTGGCGCTTGCTGCCCTGGCGGCGTGTGACCAAACTCAATCAGGAGGAACGCAGGCGACGACCGCTGGCCAATTGCCGCCACCTCCAGCCGACACGATGACGCCGGCACCCGCAACCCCGCCAGCTCAGACCGCCCCTGTTCAGTAGCAGATCGTAGCTTCAAAAATGGAACCCTCGCCCAAGGCGGGGGTTCACTTTCGGCATCGCCAGAGCCCAACAGGTTGTTGCGCTTGTCGTTCAGGGACCGAATATCACAAGCTCGGTGAACGTCAGATCTCCAAGCGAGGGTGGTTTGGGGCCCTTGAAATATTTCAGCCCCCTGTTGTGGCGGTACCGCCCGTGCAGACCTGCAATCGGCTCCTTGGCGTCGACGACGCAAAGCAGGATGCCGCTTCGCAAGAGAAAGCGCCCCACAGCGCCGGCGCACCGGCTCAAATCCGCGAGGGAGCGGCAATAGATGACCTGATAGCACGGGACAAGACCGCGCAATATTCGGCGCGGCATCAATACGAAAGGAAACGCCACGCCGTCGCAAATGCAAATCAATGACATGCAGCCCAGCGCGGAGTGTTCCGAGAGTATGTATCTCTCACTGTCGGGCAGCATCGCCATTTCCGCAAGATCGGGACGAGCCTCGAGCACGCGATATGACTGCGGCACTGAATTCAAAGCCGGCAAGAAGGCGAATTGTCCGGTGGAAAAGGGGCGAAAGCCGAGCGCCCAGTTAGCCTTTAATGTCGCGGGCGCCGGCGAAATATTCGTGTACGTCACGTCCCTTTGCTTGAGAATCGTCGTAACCAATTTGGCGCCATAGGGACGGGATTCCGCGTCGACGGACCAGCTTGAAAGGTTGCAGCGGACTTCGTCCCCTTCCTGCCCGCGATAACGGGTATATAGGGTCAGCACAACGCCAACGATCCGACCAGCCTTCTCCAAAGCCAAGCCGTATTGTGGGAACTCGGCGACGGCAGGCCGCTGCGACAAACGGGTCAGCGCCTGTATCCAGTAATTCCGGTCACGCTTCGGAAAGCCCCGGCACAGGCAGTCAACCACCCCTTCCCAATCAGCTTCGCGAATTGGTCGACAGAGAACGTCGGGAGGGAGGGCGCCAAGCACGGCCATAAAACGACTTCCAGAATACGATAGTTACTTCGATATGTCTCACGCGCCAACATGTTGGTGCACAACGATTAATAGTCTGTGCTGGTTTTAAAAACGACTTTCCGCATTCATCACGAAAACGCCGATCAAGGTTGGCCAGGACGCGTCGGTGAGCAGCCCGCCAGCTAAGGATTTGTTAACCAAAGCCCTATCTACCGATCGGCAATTCACCCCCAATCCGTGACCACGGATGTACTGGCGCGGGCGAGGTGAAAAGGAAAGGTCGGCCATGTGCCGGCCTTTTTGCTCTCAAGGGCCATTTCGCCCGGGAAACTGCGGCCTGACTTCGCGAATTGCCGGGCATCAAGCCTTCGCAAAACATATTGTCATCGTCACCATTGTCCGTACCATATCGCTGTGCGGGCAAGGCGGAAGGACGAGGACTTGCAATGAAACGCGCTGCAGGGCTGTGGGTGATTGCGGGCGCGGTATTGGCAGGCGCCACCTGTCAATCGAATGCCGCATCGCTCAACACCATGGATGATGTCGGGGCTGCGATCCAGGCGTGCTGGACCCCGCCGGCAGATGCCGGGAATTCAACCGTCACGTTGAGCTTCAGCTTCAAGCGCAATGGCACGCTGATCGGCCCGCCCAGGCCGGCTGCCATCAACGTGACCGGCGACGCGAAGGCACGGCAATCCTTTGTCGATGCCGCGATCGCCGCCGTGGAAGACTGCTTGCCGCTGAGCTTTTCGCCGGCGCTCGCCCAAGGGATTGCAGGCAACATCTTCACCCTGCAATTCAGCTCGCCCAAACAGTAATCGGGCGTCACCCCAAGCAAAAGCCCGCTCGTTTCCGGGCGGGCGCATTCAGCCACGCGTAGTCCGGTGGCGCCATCCCAAAGCGATCGGGCCGAAATCCGGTACGAGATGTTAAAGCGCGTCGCGTTGAAACGGATTCAATCGACGCGCTTTAAGCCTTTGTTTTTATGCATGTCGTTATCCCAAAACCGCTGCGCACTTTTGGGCGACATGCACTAGTGCTGCCCGCGCCTCGCGTTGACATGGCGTGCCAATTCCGGTGTCTCGAAGACGTAGTCGCTCCAGGCCGATTCCGGAATCTGGCCGGACAGATAGCATTCCAGCAAAAGATTTTGCTCAGGACTGAGAGGTCTCGGCGCGCGCTCATGGTCCAGTCCAAGCGAATGAAACAGATTTCTGGTCAGGCCCGAGACAGTGAAGTGAATCGACATGCGAGTCTCCTTTTGACCGCCCGGCGCATGGCCCAAGACCGGAAAGGACCATGCGCCAAATCAGCGTCCTTTGTGCATCCAAAGGGACGCGCGGCTGCAATGGCCATTTAACGCCGAAGACGGGACAAAGGTTTCAGTGCGAAACTGCCGGTTACGCCGGATTGATCGGGGATTCACCGGTCGATCGAGGAGTCTGAAACCTGCCAGTCAGGTCAAATTTTCGGCAGTGGCGCGGGTAGCCGGCGTTGTTTTTGGTTTCGTCTCAATCTTGAAACAAAAGTGCAATATTGAATTTACGCGAATACATGTAATACACTAGTATTAAAGTCTCTTGAAACTGCAATCTCGCTGGAATTAGGTGGTGCTCATTAGAGAACCCTTATTCACCATCAACAAAGAATGCGGTTCCAGGTTATCGGCAGAAACAATGGCAATGGTCGCTCCAATGACACGCTTCTGGTCTGACATGTTTCTTGTGCCGGTATTGGTGACGGCATTTATGCTCGGCACTTCCTCTTCATACGCGGATAGTTGCAGCGCGATCAAAAGCCAAATGCGTTCGGCCGAACGCGGCGGCGGGTCGAGCCCGCAGCTTGCGCAGTTTCGCCGGCAGCTTGTTGCGATCCAACGGTTGGAGAAACAGCGCCAATGTTCGGCCAAAAGTTCGCTGGTCGGGTTCTTCTTCAACCCTTGTGCCGATCTCGTCAGGAGCAAGGCAGAGGTGCAACGCCAGATCGCGGCCGCATCGAATGCGGGCAGGAATACAGCCGGCCTGCGGGCCAGGTTCGCCGCCCTGGGCTGCGCGCCCACCGCCAAGCAACAGAATCGGCAGAAAGAGCAGCAGCAGGACCAGCGTTCGGCAGCCAAAACCCAGTCCGCTGGCCTGAAATATGCTGGCAGCCCGATGCTGTTTTGCGTGCGCCTGTCGGACGGATATTTCTTCCCCGCGCCAAAATCGCAGTTCGCCAAAAGAGACGATCTGAAGGAGACCGTCGATCAGTGCCGCTACATTTGCGACGATCCCGGTGTCGACCTCTATACGCTGGAGGATGCCAGCCTCGAGACCGAGGCGATGGTCGCTCTCGAGACGCGAAAACCCTATACGGAGCTTGCGGCCGCTTTCCGGTACCGCGACGACGCCAATTTCAAGGCTTGTAGCGTCAAGCGGTATTCCCGGCGGGTCGCCGAACTCAGGGCGCGGACGGTAACACCCGCCAACATGGCCAACGCCATCATTCCATTGCCGACGACAAAGCCGGATCTTGGCGCCGTTGCGGAAATTCTCGGACCCGATGCCAAAGCTCCGGATCTCGGGGCTCCCACTGCCGAAGCCAAGGGCGCCGCCCAGCATCAGTCGATCGAAAAATTGACCGCAACGCGGCCGGTAAGGGTGGTCGGACCGGCTTTCTTCCCCGAAAACTGACCCCGTGGAGCTTAATTTAGATCACCGTTTGAATGCCGGTCGGCTATTCGCAGACCATGCGGACCCGTTTTCCGGGTTGGCTGACATTCCTGCAGGTGAGCGGTTTTGCCGGCTCGGATGACGGCGTCGGCGGATCTTTGGAAATCCTGGTGATTTGCCTTCTCGGCGCCACGGGGGTGTTGGTTCTGCGGACCGCGGCTCTTGTCGGCGTTTCGGGCGCGACAGGAAAGACATCGGTCTGCAACTGCGGCTGTTCGGCTTGCGCCTGCTGCGGCGGCCTGTCCCAGAACCGCCGGACATCGAGCGGCCTTGGAATGACGACGGTGCCGTCATAGCTGCGCGAGCAGCCGCTCCCGAACAGCAGCATCGGGCACAGCAAAAAAGGCAGAATCCGTCCCAACATCGGCAACACCCTTGCGGGATTGTAACGCCGCTTCGGTTCTAGCGGCAACCGTCGGAATATCGCGGGCAAAATCAAAGGGCCGCAGCGTCCGTAGCGCGCCCGAAACGAGGCGCGGCGCTGCAGTGTGGCGAATGCGAATTCGCCCCAGCTTGGAGCGGCGCAACGAGCGAATTCCAAATCCGATGCACTGGTCACGGTCCGTTAAGGTTAGCGGAACGTTAATGCTTGTGGGACACATTCCACCGACGAGCCGCCGGCCGGCGGTTCCGAGAACGACATGGCGCAGTCATCGCCGGTGCAACCGCCGCTGCCCGTATACGGAGCCGCGTCCGGGCGGGCGCTGCTGCAGCCGCCACCGGTTCGTCCCCGCACCGGGCATCGGCTGGATGTCCTCGTTGCCGAGGACAACGAGGTGAACCAAATGGTTTTCACTCAGATTCTCGGCCAAACCGGCTACGGCTTCGAGATCGTCGGCAATGGCCGCAAGGCGCTCGATGCCTTCGGCAGGCTCAATCCGCGCATGATCCTGATGGATGTTTCGATGCCTGAGATGAACGGCCACGACGCGACCGCCGCTATTCGGCGGCTGGAAGAAGAGACCGGCACGCACGTCCCGATCGTCGGCGTCACCGCGCACGCGCTGAAGAGTGATCGCGAACGGTGCCTGGAGGCGGGCATGGACGATTACCTGCCCAAGCCCATCAGCCCCAGGGCCTTGCTCGAAAAGGTCGAGCGCTGGCTCGGCGCGGACGGCGAAATCCAGCGCAACGCGGGATAGGCATCCGGTCAGGCTGCAAGAAATTCAGCTGAGATTCGGCGACGCATTGCGGACGAGACTATGGTGCGATCGCACCATACCAAAGCGTGCGCCGGGTTGGGACAATAAGCACATTCGAGTTCCGCCCCTCCAGTTACGGGCGGGAGCAGCGACCGCCGGCAAGAAACAGGATCAGATTTACCCCAACGGACCTGTTTCGGCGATGGCGCGGCCATGACCTCCTTTGGCCGCATGCAACGCGCTCCCGTCCGGATTTTCTTTTTCGACGCAAATTTGCACCGCCTGTCCGAGGAAATGCCGGCTGGAAACCGTGCAAGCTGCTGATTCTAGCGGCAAACCACGGCTGTGCCGGCGAGATCCGCGGCGCTTCCCTTTCGACATGGCTGTGCGGCGTTATCGGGCTGACATCAAACTGTCATGCGACTGTTATAATCGGGGGCTATTGGCCTCAGCGGGCGCCGAAGGAATGGCGCCGAGAGACCATATTCCGAACAGGAGCAGGCCACATGAAGAAATTCCTCCTTACGGCGTCGGCCGCGGCGCTTGCGCTCGCCGCGTCGGCTGGTTATGCCGCCGCGCGCGACCAGATTCAAATCGTCGGTTCGTCCACAGTGTTCCCCTTCACGACGGCTGTCGCCGAAAAGCTCGGCCAGAGCGGACAGATCAAGACCCCGGTCGTCGAATCGACCGGCACCGGCGGCGGCATGAAGCTGTTTTGCCAGGGCGTCGGCGAAAATACCGCCGACTTCACCAATGCCTCGCGCGCCATCAAGGACAGCGAGCTTAAAACCTGCAAGGCAAACGGCGTGACGCCGGTCGAGATCAAGGTCGGCTTTGACGGCATCGTGCTCGCCAACTCGAAGGCAGGGACTGTCGTTGATCTGACCAAGGAACAGGTTTTCAAGGCGCTCGCCAAGAATGTCGCAGTTGACGGAAAGGTCGTCGCCAACCCCTACAAGAACTGGTCGGATGTCGATGCGTCGCTTCCCGCGACAAAGATCGAAGTGCTTGGCCCGCCGCCCACGTCTGGCACGCGCGACGCGTTCGTTGAACTCGTCATGGATGCGGCCTGCCAGGAAGAAGTGAAGGCGGCTAATGAAAAGGGCTGCGGCGAAATCCGCGAAGACGGCGCTTTTGTCGAGGCCGGCGAAAACGACAATCTGATTGTCCAGAAGTTGGAAGCCAACCCCAATGCCTTCGGCATCTTTGGTTTCTCGTTCCTTGACCAGAATGCCGACAAGCTGCAGGGCCACAAGGTCGACGGCGTCGAGCCGACCTTCGAGAACATCGCATCCGGCAAGTACGGCGTTTCCCGCTCGCTCTACATCTATGCCAAGAAAGAGCATGTCGGCGTTATCCCCGGCATGCAAGAGTTCATCGCCGAGTATACCTCGGAGGGTGCATGGGGTCCTGAGGGTTATCTGGCCGACAAGGGCCTGATCCCGCTGCCGGACGCCGAGCGCGCCACGTGGGCCGAAAACGCCAAGGCCCTGAAGGGCATGGGCTCCTGATTTTTTTCGGGGTCCGGGCAAATATCCGCTCTGACCCTCATGCTCTAAAGCACAAAGCGCGGGACTAACGTCCCGTGCTTTGAGCCGGTGAATGGCCGGCGGTCGAGGGGACGTCCTGAATCATGGTCGGTTATCTCGTTGTTCTTCTCTTAGTTCTGGCTGCTGCGGCCTATTGGATAGGTCGGACACGCGCCATCGCCAGTGTCAATGGCGACGTCGCGCGGTTGCATTCGCTGCCTGGCCAACATGGCATGTTTCTGGCGCTTTTTGCTGCCGGTCCCGCGCTGCTTGCGATCGTGTTGTGGTCGATGGTTACGCCGGGAATTGAATCGTCGATCATCGCCGACCGCTTCTCCGCCGAGCTGTCGGGAATGGGCGTTCCGCAGGTCGAAGCTTTCATCCGCGACGCTCGTGCGATGGCATTTGGCGGGCTTGTCGGCTTCGCCGATCCCACGAAAGAGGCGGCCGCGGCCGTCTACAAATCGATCCATACGACCAGCAGCTGGATCATCTGGGCCGTCGCGCTCATGCTTTCCGCGTCCGGATTTTACTGGGCCTATTCGCGCATCGCGCAGGCCTACCGAGCGCGCCACGTTGTCGAGCGCGTTCTTCGCGCATTCTTGATTACCTGTTCGGCGGTCGCGATCCTGACGACGATCGGTATCGTCTTGTCGCTCATCTTCGAATCCTTGCGGTTCTTCCAACAGGTGCCGCTCTATAAATTCCTGTTCGGCACACATTGGTCGCCGCAGAGCGCCTTCACCGGCGCCGGAGCGGAAGCCGGAGCGGTCAACCAGGACATTTTTGGCATGGTGCCGCTCTTTGCCGGCACGTTGCTCATCACCTTCATTGCCATGCTGGTAGCTGCGCCTATCGGGCTGATGGCTGCGATCTATCTTTCGGATTACGCCTCCAAAAGCGTCCGCGCGGTCGCAAAGCCGGTATTGGAAATCCTTGCTGGCATTCCGACCGTCGTCTACGGTTTCTTCGCTGCGCTGACGGTTGCGCCCTACTTCCGTGGTCTGGGCGAAAGCCTGGGTCTCAACGTTGCGTCAGAATCCGCGCTCGCCGCAGGCGTGGTCATGGGCATCATGATCATTCCCTTTGTTTCCTCGCTTTCCGACGATGTGATCAACGCCGTTCCGCAATCCCTGAGGGACGGTTCCGCCGGCCTCGGCGCGACCAAGTCTGAAACCATCCGCAAGGTGATCCTTCCGGCGGCCCTTCCGGGCATCGTTTCGGCGATGCTGCTCGCAGTCAGCCGCGCGATCGGTGAAACAATGATCGTGGTCATGGCCGCAGGGCTGGCGGCAAACCTCACGGCCAACCCGCTCGAAGCGGTCACAACAGTGACGGTGCAGATCGTGACGCTGCTTGTGGGCGATCAGGAATTCGACAGCGCCAAGACGCTTGCAGCCTTCGCGCTCGGCCTGGTGTTGTTCTGCATCACGCTTACCCTCAACATCGTCGCTTTGCGCGTCGTCCAGAAATACCGAGAGCAATATGACTGATGCGATCGCGTCATTCGGCGCCGGCAGACGGCCGGTCAGCATTCATACCGACGATGCCGCGAAGGCACGGCTGAAGGGCCGTTACCGCGCGGAAACGTGGTTCAAATGGCTTGGCGCCGCAGCCGTCGCGTTGGCCGGCTTGTTCCTTGTGCTGCTCTTGTCGACGATCGTCACCCAGGCGATCCCGGCGCTGCGGCAGAACTATCTGACGCTGCCGATCGATCTTTCGGCGGCCAAGGTAGACCCGGCGAAACTCGACGCCGTCAACTACGACGCCATCGCCCAGGAAGCGCTTACGGCAAAATTTCCGGATGTGACGAGCCGTCAGGACAAGCGCCTGCTGCGCGGACTGATTTCCACGGGCACAGGCGTGTTCCTGCGCAAAGATATCGCTGCTGATCCGGGGATGCTCGGAGGAACTGTGGACTACGCGGTTCCACTTGACGATTTTGCCGACCTTTATCTCAAGGGTTTGCTTGCCGACGTCGGTTCGGACGAGGCGATTTCGACAAGCGTCACGCCTTCGCAAAGCAGCGGCGACATCGATCTGACCTTCGGCGACGATGCCATGCTGGCGTTGGCGCGCGGCCATGGTGCGACCGAGGGCGAAAACGGCATGCTCACGCTGACGAGCGGCGCGTCGTCGCTGCTGGTCGCGTTCAATGGCGGCACGGTCAAGCTGACCGCGCTGTCGCCTGGGGCCAACGGAACGGCGGTCGCAAAGGGCACGGTGATCGAGGCGCTGGACAGCACGGCGCCAGCCGCGAGCGGCCAGGCATTCCTGCGGGTCATCGACACGCCGGAAGCATCGCGAAAGATTTCGGACAAGGTGATCGTCTGGCTCGATACGCTGAAGAGCGCCGGCCTGATCGAAAGCCGGTTCAACTCGATCTTCTTCTTCACCGGCGCAAGCCGCGAGCCGGAACTGGCTGGTATCTGGGGCGCGGTCGTCGGATCGTTCCTGACCATGATCGTAACGCTCGCCATCGCCTTCCCGATCGGCGTTTCGGCGGCGATCTATCTTGAGGAATTTGCGCCCAAGAACCGGCTGACGACGATCATCGAAGTGAATATCAACAATCTGGCGGCGGTGCCTTCGATCGTCTTCGGCCTGCTTGGACTTGCCGTATTCCTGAATTTCTTCGGCCTGCCGCGCTCGGCCCCGGTGGTCGGCGGCATGGTGCTGGCGCTGATGACCCTGCCGATCATCATTATCGCCTCACGCGCTTCGCTGCGCGCCGTGCCACCGTCGATCCGCGAGGCGGCGCTTGGCATCGGAGCGTCCAAGGTCCAGACCGTATTCCATCACGTCCTGCCGCTGGCGATGCCGGGTATCATGACCGGCACCATCCTCGGAATGGCGCATGCGCTGGGTGAAACCGCGCCGTTGCTGATGATCGGCATGGTCGCCTTCATCGTCGACATTCCCGGTGGCTTCACCGATCCCGCGACGATCCTGCCGGTGCAGATATTCATGTGGGCCGATTTTCCTGAAGCGGGGTTCCAGCAGAAGACTTCGGCGGCGATTTTGATTTTGCTGGTGTTTTTGGTCATCATGAATGCCATCGCGGTGATACTGCGCAGGCGCTTCGAGCGGCGCTGGTAAGGAGTAGAGGATATGAACATCATGACGGAAGCCAGCGTCGAGCAGAAACTGAGTAGCGGAACCAACGAGCCTTCGATCAAGATGAAGGGCGAAAAGGTCTCCGTTCATTACGGCGAGAAGCGAGCTCTGTTCGACGTGGATCTCGATGTCCGCGAGAACCAGGTGACGGCGTTGATCGGCCCATCGGGCTGCGGCAAGTCGACCTTTCTGCGTTGCTTGAATCGAATGAACGACACGATCGACATCGCGCGGGTAAGCGGCAAGATCACGCTCGACAACGAGGATGTCTACGACCCGAAAATCGATGTCGTCGAGCTGCGAGCTCGCGTCGGCATGGTGTTCCAGAAGCCGAACCCGTTTCCGAAGTCGATCTACGAAAACGTCGCCTACGGTCCGCGCATTCACGGTCTGGCCAGGAGCAAGGCGGAGTTGGACGGCATCGTCGAATCGAGCCTGAAGAAGGCCGGCCTGTTCAACGAGGTCAAGGATCGCCTGCTCGAGTCGGGCACTGGCCTTTCCGGTGGCCAACAGCAGCGTCTGTGCATTGCGCGCGCCATCGCTGTGTCACCGGAAGTGATCCTGATGGACGAGCCGTGTTCTGCGCTCGATCCGATCGCCACCGCCCGTGTCGAGGAACTGATTGACGAACTGCGCCAGAACTACACGATCGTCATCGTCACCCATTCGATGCAGCAGGCAGCGCGCGTGTCGCAGCGCACGGCGATGTTCCATCTCGGCTATCTGGTCGAGGAGGGCGCGACCGATAAGATGTTCACCAACCCCGACGACAAGCGCACCCAAGACTACATCACCGGCCGGTTCGGCTAAGCGGTCCGGCGAATTTCGAGCACGAGGACAGTATCATGGGTGAACATACCGTCGCATCTTTCGACGAGGAATTGGAGCACATCGACAGGCTGATCCGCGACATGGACGAGCTCGCCGCCGCGATGGTCGCAGCGTCGATCCGCGCGTTGCTCGCGTCAGACAATGCGATGGCGCAGCGCGTCGTCTCGGATGACGCCATCATGGATGCGCGGCAGCGTGAACTCGACGACAGCGCGATCACGCTGATCGCCAAGCGGCAGCCGATGGCGCAAGATCTGCGCGCCGTGGTTGGCGCAATCCGGATGGCCGGCGATCTCGAGCGCATCGGCGACCTGGCCAAGAACATAGCCAAGCGGGTCAACGCCGTCGGTCAGAGCGCCACGCCGCGTAATCTCTCGCACGGTATCGACGCGATGGCGGATCTCGTTCTCGAGCAGCTCCGCGGCGTGGTCGAGCACTATGTGTCGCGCAACGCCGGCGCGTTGAAAGAGCTGCGCGCCGCCGACGAGAAGATCGACGTGAAATACACGGCGGTTTTTCGCGAACTCCTGACCTACATGATGGAGGACCCGCGCAACATCACCGCCTGCACGCATCTTCTGTTCTGCGCCAAGAATCTCGAGCGTATCGGCGATCATGTCACCAACATCGCCGAAAACGCCTACTATGTCGTGACCGGGCAGCAATTGCCGGCGGATCGACCGAAGCTCGACGAAACGACGATGTCGGCGTCGGCGACATGACAGGGGTAACCGGCCGATGATCGCGCCGCGCATCATGGTGGTGGAGGACGAAGAGCCGCTGGGCGTCCTCCTTCGCTACAATCTGGAATCCGAAGGCTATCAGGTCGAGGTGGTGACGCGCGGCGACGAGGCCGAAATCCGGCTTCAGGAAAACGTGCCCGATCTTCTGGTGCTCGACTGGATGGTGCCGGCGGTTTCGGGCATCGAGCTTTGCCGTCGCCTTCGGGTGCGTCCCGAAACCGAGCGGCTGCCGATCATCATGCTGACCGCGCGCGGCGAGGAAAGCGACCGGGTGCGCGGCCTCTCGACCGGGGCCGACGACTATCTGGTCAAGCCGTTCTCGACACCGGAATTCATGGCCAGGGTCAAGGCGCTGCTGCGCCGCGCCAAGCCCGAAGTGCTGTCCAGCGTGCTGAAGGTCGGTGACATCATGCTCGATCGCGAATCGCACAGGGTCTATCGCAAGAAGAGCGAGATCCGGCTCGGGCCGACCGAATTCCGGCTGCTCGAATTCATGATGCGGCACCCGGGTCGGGTGTTCTCGCGCAGCCAGTTGCTCGACAATGTCTGGGGCGAGACGATCTACATCGACGAGCGCACGGTGGACGTCCATGTCGGCCGGCTGCGCAAGGCGGTCAACAATGGTCGCATGCCCGATGTCATCCGCACCATCCGCGGCGCGGGCTATGCGATCAGGGAAGACTGAACAGACTGCCTAAATTCAAGCTGCGTTCTTCCGTTCAGGCCACGTGCTTCCTGGCCGTGCCGGACTTCCCTTGCGCGCCCGGCGCGAAAATCTCCTGGTCGACGAAGCTCAGCGCTCGCATGGCGCAGCCTTCGCGGATCAGCGGCAGCTCGTTCGGCTCGGTGTCGAAGGAAATCGAACCCGAATGCTGACCGCCGGCGGTCTGAGCGATGGCCTCGCGCAGGGCCGGCTCGATCAGGTCGAAAGCGGCAGCGCTGGCGCCGACCATGGCGACCGGCGCCGGATCGATCAACGCGAACAGGCTGCCGAGCCCGAAGCCGAGCGCTTCGCCGGCCTTGCGGTAGGCTTCGCGCTCCGGTCCGTCCGTCTGGCGCGCCCGGGCCGCCAGTGCCCGCATCTCGGCGTCGCTGACATCGGCGACCGGCTCGGCGTTCTCGCTCAACTGCCTTGCATTGCGCCAGATGGCGTAGTTGCCGGCATAGGCCTCGACGCAGCCGCGCCGCCCGCAGCGGCAAAGCGCGCCGCCCGGCCGGTGGATCATGTGGCCGAATTCGCCGCCTGAGGAATGGGTGCCGGTGAACAGTTCGCCCTTCAGCACCAGCCCCATGCCGATGCCGTGGGAGAGCAGGATGGCGATGAAATCGTCGCGGTAGCGATCCGGGTCGCGCCAGCGCAGCGCCACGGCCATCATGTTGCAGTCGTTCTCCATGATGGCCGGGATGCCGAACTCACGTTCCAGAATGTCGGCGAAGGCAATGTTCGTCTGCGGCGTGATCGGCGACCACAACATGGCGCGCGCATGGGAATCGGTGATGCCCTGGATCGCCAGCGCGATGCGGGCGACGCTTTGGACATCGAGATCGGGATCTTCGAGCCGGCGCCGGACGATGGCGACACATTCGTCGATCAGCTCGTTGCGCGACATGGTCAGCGTGTCCAGCCGGCGCTGTTCCTCGGCGACCACTTGTCCGGCATAATCGATGACGGCGACCGAGAGGAAATTCAGCGACAACACGACGGCCAACACCGCTGCCGCTTCCGGATTGAGGCTGAGGCCGACCTGCGGCCGGCCGCGTTTCAGCGAAACCGTCTCGCTCGCCTTGCTCTCGGTCAGGATGCCTTCCTGGATGAGGTCGGAAGAGATCGCCGATATGGTCGAATGGCTGAGGCCGGTGGTCGCGGCGATCTCGGTTCGCGACGGCTGGCCTGCCCGGCGTACGGCCGAAATCACCATCGCCCGGTTGCGCCGACGCAAATCGTCATGACGGATTCCAACCGACATTCTTTTGCTTCCTCCCTCTTGCCGCGGCCGCTCATGAACCGGAAGCCGTCGGCAGCGTCCAACAAATACTGGCAGAAGCAGAAGGCCCTGTCATTGTTTATTCCGGGGCTCGAAAAAAGTCGGCAGGGACATCAAAATCCATCAGAAATGATGTTGACAGCGCTTCGGCGTTGGACCAGTATTTTTTCGAGGCTCGAAAAAATAGAGCCTTTGTGTCGGCCTTCGGGCCAGTTTGGTCGCGCCGTACGCGGCGCAGGGAGGACTATCATGAAGAGATTCGCAGCCGCCATCCTGGCGGGGGTCGCCATGTCGCTGACGCTCGCGTCGGTCGCACAGGCGAAGGACAAGGTCATTGGCGTTTCGTGGTCGAACTTCCAGGAAGAGCGCTGGAAGACCGACGAAGCCGCCATGAAGACGGCGATCGAGGCTGCCGGCGACAAGTATATTTCCGCCGATGCGCAGTCCAATCCCGGCAAGCAGCTGACCGATGTCGAGAGCTTGATCTCGCAGGGCGCCAACGCGCTGATCATCCTTGCGCAAGATGCGTCGGCCATCGGGCCGGCGGTGCAAAAGGCGCTGGACGAAGGCATTCCGGTCGTCGGCTATGACCGGTTGATCGAGAACAAGGACGTGTTCTATCTGACCTTCGACAACCAGGAAGTCGGCCGCATGCAGGCCCGCGAAGTGTTCAAGGTGGCGCCGGAAGGCAACTACGTCTTCATCAAGGGCTCGGGCGCCGATCCGAATGCCGATTTCCTGTTCGCCGGCTCCATGGAAGTGCTCAAGGATGCCATCGACAGCGGCAAGATCAAAAATGTCGGCGAGGCGTATACCGACGGCTGGCTTCCCGCCAACGCCCAGAAGAACATGGAACAGTTCCTGACCGCCAACGACAACAAGGTCGATGCGGTGGTTGCCGCCAATGACGGCACCGCCGGTGGCGTCGTCGCGGCGCTGACGGCGCAAGGCTTGGCCGGATCCGTCCCGGTGTCCGGCCAGGACGGCGACCATGCAGCGCTGAACCGCATTGCGCTCGGCACACAGACCGTATCGGTGTGGAAGGACGCGCGAGAGCTCGGCAAGAACGCCGCCGAGATCGCCTCGCAGCTTGCCGATGGCAAGCAGATGACCGACATTGCGGGCGTCAAGGACTTCACCACGCCGGGCGGCAATGCCGTCAAGTCGCTGTTCCTGACGCCGATTGCCATCACCAAGGACAATCTCAACGTCGTCATCGACGCCGGCTGGATCAAGAAGGACGAAGTCTGCGCGGGTGTCGCCGCGGGCAGCGTTGCGGCCTGCAACTGATCTGGATCATTTCGCAAGGAAACGAACGCCGCGGCTGTCAGGCCGCGGCGTTTTTCGAGAGGCTTTCCGCTTCAAATGACCGTGGAAAGCAAATAGCATTCTGTTCCGGCATCCGCGCCAGACGGCAACCCGGTCGGAGGACATCATGACCGACACGGCATCCAACCCACCGGTCGCCCACACGGCCGAAGACCGGGCGCGCGAATCCGAGCTCAGCGCCATCGGACGGTTCCTCAAGGCAACCGAGCTCGATATACGCATGCTCGGCATGGTCGGCGCTCTGCTGGTCATCTGGGTTGGAATTCACATCCTGTCGGGTGGGCTTTTCCTCACGCCGCGCAATCTCTGGAACCTGTCGGTGCAGACCTCCTCGGTGGCGATCATGGCGACCGGCATGGTGCTGGTCATCGTGATGCGCAACATCGATCTTTCGGTGGGCTCCGTCGAAGGCGTGATCGGCATGGTGATGGGCGTGGCGCAGGCCGAATTCCTGATCCGCGTCATGGGGCTCCAGGTGGGAAATCCCTGGATATGGATTATCGCATTGGCTGCCGGTGTGGTGCTCGGCCTCATGATAGGCGCGCTCCAGGGCTTCATCATCGCTTATCTCGAGGTTCCGGCCTTCATCGTGACGCTGGGCGGCTTGCTGATCTGGCGTGGCATGGCGTGGCTGATGACGAGCGGGCGCACCGTCGCGCCGCTCGACGCTACCTTCCAGCTCATGGGTGGCGGGCCGCGTGGCTCGATCGGGGCAACCGCAAGCTGGATCGTCGGCGTTCTCGCCTGTGTGGCCGTTGCTTTCATGCTGCTCAACGGCCGGTCGCAGCGCAAGCGGTTCAAGTTTCCGTTGCGTCCCGTCTGGGCGGAGAGCTTGCTTGGTGTTGTCGCCTGCGCCGCCATCCTCGGCGCCGTGTGGATCGCCAATTCCTATCCCTGGCCAATCGGCATCGTGCGCCAATACGCGCAGCGGAACGGCATCACCGTCCCCGAAGGCGGGCTGTTCATCGCCCATGGCATCGCCATACCGGTGCTGATTGCGGTCGCAGTGGGCATCGTCATGACCTTCATCACCAGGCGCACCCGTTTCGGCCGCTATGTCTTTGCCATTGGCGGCAACCCGGAAGCGGCGGAACTCGCCGGCATCAACACGCGCTGGGTGACCATGAAGGTGTTCATGATCATGGGCATATTGGCCGCAATCAGCGCGGCGATTGCGTCGGCTCGCCTCAATGCCTCGACCAATGCGCTGGGTACGCTGGACGAGTTGCTGGTCATCGCCGCAGCCGTCATCGGCGGCACGTCGCTGGCCGGCGGCTCCGGCACGGTGCTCGGCGCCATGCTGGGCGCGCTTCTGATGCAGTCATTGCAATCCGGCATGGTGTTGCTCGGCATCGATTCACCGCTTCAGAGCGTCGTCGTCGGCGCCGTCCTGGTGATCGCCGTCTGGCTCGACACCGTCTACCGCAAGCGCGTTTAGGGAAGAGCGATCATGGTTGACACAACTGCTCGCACAGGCACGCCGTTGATCGATATGCGGAACATCTCGATTGCCTTTGGTGGTATTCGCGCGGTCGACGACGCGTCGATCGACCTTTTCCCGGGCGAGGTGGTGGCGCTGCTCGGCCACAACGGTGCCGGGAAGTCGACGCTGATCAAGATCCTGTCCGGCGCCTACAAGCGCGACTCGGGCCAGATATTCGTCAATGGCGAGGAGGCCTCGATCTCCAATCCGCGCGATGCCAAGAAATACGGCATCGAAACGATCTACCAGACGCTGGCGCTCGCCGACAATGTCGACGCCGCCGCCAACCTCTTCCTCGGCCGCGAGCTGATGACCGGCTGGGGCACGCTCGACGATGGCGCCATGGAGGCCGAGGCGCGCAAGGTGATGGGCAGGCTCAATCCCCGCTTCCAGCGCTTCAAGGAACCGGTGGTCAAGCTTTCGGGCGGCCAGCGGCAGTCGGTGGCGATCGCGCGCGCCATCCTGTTCAACGCCCGCATCCTGATCATGGATGAGCCGACGGCGGCATTGGGGCCGCAGGAAACGGCGCAGGTCGGCGAACTGGTCATGCAGCTCAAGGCCGACGGCATCGGCATCTTCCTGATCAGCCACGACATCCACGATGTGTTCGAGCTTGCCGACCGCGTCTGCGTGATGAAGAACGGTCAGGTCGTTGGCACGGCGCGCACCAGCGACGTGACCCAGGACGAGGTGCTCGGCATGATCATCCTGGGGAAGTGTCCGCCCGGTGCCATTCCGGGGCCAGGTGCGCTGAAGATCGCAGCCTGAGGCTTTAAATAGCCGGCTAAATATCTGCGACATGATATGCCAGCCGTCATGATGGTTTGGCCGCGCCATTGTGTTGGCGCGGGGACTTGCCCATAAAGGTCGGGAACCGTCCAAGGGCCGCAGCAGCAATTGAAGAAGTTCTTCCCGACCGTCGCTTTCATCGCCGTCGCGCTGATCAGCCTGACAATGGCGGGATTCGCCTATTTCGCGACGCAGGAAGCGGCGCGCATCAAGTTCGAGGCGACGGCGGACGACGCGCTCAACCGGATCGATAGCCGCATTGACCTGCATCTGTCGCTGCTGCGATCGACCCAGGCGCTGTTCGACGCTCGCAATGGCGGCATTTCGCGGGGCGAGTTCAAGGCGTTTTTCGATGCGCTTGGCATTAACGACAATTTCGCCGGCCTGCGCGGCATAGGCTTTCTCAGACTGGCGAGAGCCGGCGACGAGGCAGCGGTCGAGCGTGCCATCCTGCACGACTATGGCACCAGCCATGCCGTCTATCCGGATACGACATTGCCGTGGCGTACGCCCATCATGCTGTTCGAGCCGCTCGACGCTTCCAATCAATCCAGCATCGGCTACGACATGTTCACCGACCCGGTGCGGCGCGAGGCGATCGAAAAGGCGATGGCCGACGACCAGCAGCACGCGACCGGGCGCGTGCAGCTAGGCCAGGAGACAGGTGCTGCGCAAACCTTCACCGGCTTCCTGGTTTTCGTGCGGCTCAACGTCGAAACCGCGCCGGACGGCATCGATGCGTCCAGATCCTCGACATCAGGCTTTCTTTATGCGGCCTTCCGCGCCCGCGATCTGTTCCAAACCGCGCTCAGCCGGACGCCGCTGCTGCCGGTGAACATCGAAATCTATGACGGCAAGGTGGATGCCGACCATCTTTTGTTCCAGTCGGAAACGCCGCCGGTGTCGACCTTCGGCGACAGGCTGCTGGCTTCCCGCAAGATCACCATCGCCGGACGTCCGTGGACCATCCTGTTCAGGCCGACAATCGCCTTCTCGCAACCCTCCTCGCGCGCCATTCCGGTGATGCTTGGCCTGTTCGGGCTGTTGCTCGCAGGCACCATCGCGCTGGTGGCACGCTATCAGGAGCGGGCCTATGACGCGGTCTCGCTGCTTCACGAGACGACGGAAAAGAGCCTGCTCGAAAAAGACCTGATGCTGCAGGAAATGAAGCACCGCATCAAGAACTCGATCACGCGGGTGCTGGCGATCGCGCGCCAGACGGCGTCGCACGCCACCGACGTCCACGAGTTCTCCTCCTCCTTTTCGGCCCGGTTGCAAGCGATGGCGGCCTCCCAGGACATGCTGACGCGCTCGCGCTGGCAGAAGGCCGATCTCGGCGATCTCTTGCGCATCGAGCTTGGCCAGGTGTTCGGCAAGGAGCTTCCCGAGGGGATATTGTCGGGGCCAGAGGTGCTGCTCGACGAGACGACAACGCAAGCGCTCGGCCTGACCTTTCACGAACTGGCGACGAATGCACTGAAATATGGCGAAACCGGCAACTCAGTCGGCTCGCTCAAGGTCGACTGGTCGGTCGAAGGTCGCAGGCGCGACAGGACGCTGGTTCTCAACTGGCGCGAAGTTGGCCAGAAGAAGCTCGAAGCACCTGTCAAAACCGGTTTTGGCACCAAGCTGATCGATTTGAACGTGACACGCGAATTGCGCGGTACGATCAATCGCGATTTTCACGATGGCGGATTGAGCGTGGAAATCAGGATTCCACTGTCGGGCTGAAACGCTGCCGCAAACCGACCGTTTTCGAAGGCGCAAGCAAGCAGAGACCGGACGAGCCGGTCTCTGCTTCTATTGCCTCGTGCGTTTGAACGGATCAGCAGCGAGCCGTATAGAGACGGCCACGGTTGTCTCGGTACTGGCAATAGCCATTGCGCAGGTTGCGCACCAGCAAGCCGGAACCGGCACCGATGGCTGCGCCGACGAGCGCACCCTTGCCTCCGTCAATCAGGCCGCCGGCCAAAGCGCCGACACCGGCGCCGACGCCGACATCCCGCTCGGTGGTGCTGCAACCGCTGACTGCGACCACGGCAACCATGGCAATAATCATCTTCCGCATAGAGTCACTCCTCGCTTTGGCCTCACTTGTAGCTCCACCCGTCACTTATCATGCGAAAAAGGGTTTTGCCTGCTCGATTTTATTGTTGGCTAAGAGAATCTTTTACGGGGCGCGCGCCGTTCGAAACAACCTCGACGTTGGAAATCTCAACGGAAGCGTCGAGCGTACCGTCTGGACGCATATTCCAGACGATCTGGTCGTAATCATCCTCCAGTGCCGGATCGACGGGCAGGCATTTGGCAATTACGCGCGGGGCCTGACCTTGTACATCGCCCAGGGCGAACGGACGCTCGGCGGTGCATTCCTGAGCGGTTTCGAACACGCTCACCGATGCGGGCAGTTCGCGGCATTCGGTCATTGTGTTCGAACAACCGGCAGCGATGTGTTCCATGGCGACGGTCCTCTCGCCATAAGAAACGGGCCACATTCGCCAAAGTTCCTGCGATGCAGGCTGGCCGCGATTGATTCGAGAAACAGGTCAACATGAGGCAAGCACAACCCGCCGGCCACTTTGGTTCCGATGCTCTAGATCAACTGGAACGCGGCGGCCAGGACGACCGCCGCGGCCAGCGCAATTGCGGCGACGCCGGGGATCGGGAGGGAAGCACGGGGCGATGGCATCGCGGATGCTTCGAGATCCTGAAACCCGCCCATCGAAACGCGTGCGGCCTGTTCCAGCCTGTTGATGTCGGCAACCGTCAAAGCCACTCCTCCCGTGCTGCGCAGCAAACTGCGATCGAAAACGTCATGCGTCGCGGTGCCTGGGAAAAACAGCATCGGACTTTATGGTGAACAAGTGGTTAAAGCCGGGGCGGCCGGTATCAGTCCACTTTGGCTCGGCTGTTGTCCGCTCAATCGGTCTCGAAATTGCCGCGAGGAACAATAAGGCGATACTCGAGGCGGTCCCTGGTGATTTCAAGTGTCGCCGTGCCGTTCAGCGACGCAGGGACGACGCGCTCGAGCGCGACACTGCCAAAACGCTTCTCGCTGGGCTGATTGTCGTTGGCTCCGATGGCTTCGGCCCATGTCAGCGACAGGGCGGTCTCACCAGCGGAAGCAGCCGTCAGATCGGCCGTCACCTCGACGAATCCGTCGGCTCGCGACAGCGCGCCGTAGCTGACCGAATTGACGGCTAGCTCGTGCATGGCCAAGCCGATATGCAGGGCGGCATTGGGGTTGAGGTATGGATTTGCACCCTGGAAACGCAGGCTGCGCGAGGGGTCGGCTCCATAGCGGCCAACCTGACCGGACACCAGTTCGCGCAGTGCCGCTCCCCGCCAGTTGGACGAGGTCACCAGATCCTGGGATGAGGCAAGCGACTGCAGCCGGCCGCGAAAGCGTGTCAGGAAATCACCGAGCGTGTCTGAATAACGGCTGGTCTGGGTGGCGATGCTCTGGATGATGGCCAAAAGGTTCTTCGAGCGGTGGCTGACCTCGCGCAGCAGCGTCTTCAGGGTCTGCTCGCGACGTTTCTGCTCGGTCGTTTCGACCATGGTGGTGACGACGCCCTGCACGGCGCCGCCGTCGTCGTGATCGGCATCCACCCATATTTGGAACCAGCGAACGCCATCGTCGGCGGGAATGCTGAGCTCAAGATGTTCGGGATTGCCGGATGCGATGACGTTGCGTTTGGCCGCACCGATACGCTCCGCCTGCGCCAGTGGCAGGTTGCCGTTGCTGTCGGCCGTATCGGAGGCCCATGGCGGGCGCATGTTGCGGGCCCAGACGGTTTTCATCTCGCGATCCTGATAGAGAACCGAGATGCCGGCATTGTGCAGCGCATGGAGAAGGGCCCGGCCAAGCTGCATTCCACTCTCAGCGGAATGCAAAGCGATGATCTCATCACTTCGTCCGCTGTCTTTCATGTCTCCGGCTCTGGATTGCATCGCACTTCACCCGCCCAGTCCAGGCTGAACGGATGACGGAAAAATGGGTTCCCAAAACAGGTCCGCCGAGCGACGTCCCGTTGAAGGACACCGCCCGGCGGTAGCTGGAAACCGCTTGAGGGGTGCGGCTCCCAGTGTCTGATCGCACCTAGCGTTCACGACGCCCGTTTGAACAAGCCCGCGATAAGCGAAATGATCAGGAAAGCGAGAAAGATGAAAAACAATATCTGCGCTATACCGGCAGAGGTGCCGGCGATGCCGCCGAAACCAAGAGCGCCTGCAATGATCGCGACGACGAGAAATACGAGCGCCCAGTAAAGCATGGTCCATCTCCTTCGAATGGTGTGGCAAAAACGCCTTTCGCTGCCGTTTGTTCCACCATTTCCCGAAAAAGACGATCCCTGGAAATCTTTCCGGCCCGAATTGAATCGTCACGAGCAGGGAAAGTTCTAGGCGCAAAGGACGTTTGCCAGCCGCAAAGGGCCAGCGTCGTTTGATCTGTGGAAAACAGAGCGGCGCTAGGCTGGGCCTATCCGGTCCTATGCAGCGGCTTTCGCATGCCGGTCGAAGAACAGCGCCTGGCTGATCAGGGCCTTGACCATCTCCGGATTGAACGGCTTGGTGACGAGGAAGGCCGGCTCCGGCCGCTCGCCGGTCAGGAGACGTTCGGGAAAGGCGGTGATGAAGATCACCGGCACCGGCGTGGACGACAGGATTTCGTTCACCGCTTCGATGCCCGAGCTGCCGTCGGCAAGCTGGATGTCGGCCAGCACCATTTTTGGCCGCGTCTTTGCGAACATAGCCACCGCCTCGGCGTGGGTACGCGCAGTCCCGACGACGCGGTGACCCAGGCTTTCGACCATTTGCTCGATGTCCATGGCGATCAGCGGCTCGTCCTCGATGATCAGCACATCGGTTGCCACCTGGCGGGAAATCTCGTTGCTGGCCTCGGTGAGAAGTTCGGAGAACTCCTCATCGTCGACGTCGAGAATCTCCGCCGCCTCGTCTTCGCTGAAACCTTCGACGGCGACCAGCAGGAAGGCCTGGCGGGGGCGCGGTGAGATCGCGTTCAGATTGGCGGCGGCGCGCTGTTCCCACGCCGACTGCGGGTGCTCTTGCGGAACGCGGATGGCGACCGAGGTGAACAGCCTGGCGAAGACTTTGTAGAGCGCGATGCGGTCGTTCGACGCGTTCGGAAAGATGTCGACGTCGGCGATGATGGCTTCGAGCATCGCGGCGACCAGCGCGTCGCCACTCTCCTGCGATCCGGAAACCGCCCGCGAGAAGCGGCGCAGGAACGGCAGGTGTGGAGCGATGGTTGCGGATAGGCTCATGACGGACGTCTCCCTCTGACGTAAATGCATAGATTGCAGGCTAAGCTGATTACAAGTCCCGAAAATAGCCCTGAAAACACAAACGCCGGATTTCCGAAAAAGTTCCGATGGTTGTGGAACTAATATAATGGGTCGGCGTTTGAGGTCGGGATGGGGCAACCCGACGAGGGGGCCGCTTGCTTTGCGTCTTGTGTTTAGGGGCGGCCGGGTGCTGGGAACAAAGGGCGAAATGAAGACATGACGAAAAATACCACGGCTGGCGCTGCAAACAGGCGCCGGGCTGCTTCCGGCGACCCGCTCGGGCCAAATTCGGAAATCGGCCGCAAACTCAAACAATATTACGACGAGCTGGTCTCCGACAATGTGCCGGATCGCTTCGCCCAATTGCTCAGCCAGTTGGAACGGGCCCAACCTGCACAGAAAAAGGACTGAGGCATGGCGGCTGTCTCCCAGAGCTTCAAGACCGATCTGCTCGGCTCGATTCCGAGCCTGCGGGCCTTCGCCGTATCGTTGACGCAAAACGCCGACAAGGCCGACGATCTGGTGCAGGAAACGCTGGTGAAGGCCTGGGACAAGCATGAAAGCTTCGAGCCGGGCACCAATCTCAAGGCATGGCTGTTCACCATCCTGCGCAATGAATTCTATTCGCAGATGCGCAAGCGCGGCCGCGAGGTGCAGGACAGCGATGGCATCATGACGGCCAGGCTAGCCGTCCATCCGGCCCAGCACGGCCAACTCGACCTCAAGGACTTTCGTAGCGCGCTCGAGCAATTGCCCGAGGACCAGCGCGAAGCCATCATCCTCATCGGCGCTTCGGGCTTTTCCTACGAGGAAGCCGCCGAGATCTGCGGCTGTGCGGTCGGAACGATCAAGAGCCGCGTCAGCCGCGCCCGCACGCGGTTGCAGGAAATCCTGAAGATTTCCGGCGATGACGAGTTTGGCCCGGACGCAATCTCGGCTCAGGTGACGGGGTCGAACGCCGCCTGAACACTGACCCGGCAATCCGCGCCCCCGTTTCCGGACCCTCAAACAGGAGGTCCGCGCCCGCACGCCGCCGCCACTGCTTGCACGAGATCGTCTCCCGAATAGGGCTTTGTGACCAATCTGATATCGGGAAAGGACACCTTGATTTCGTCCATGTCGGAATAGCCCGAGGCGAAGACGAAAGGCACGCCCGATTCGCGCAGCCGCGAAGCGAAATCGAGCGTCGAAGCGCCGCCCAGCATGAGATCGACGATGGCTGCGTCGAATCGCAAGGCAACGTTCTTGCGATCGATCTCACCCAGATCGCGGGCGATGGTCACGTCGCCGGCGCCATAGTCGCGGCAAAGCTGCTCGACATCCATGGCGATCAGGAATTCATCCTCCAAAACAAGAATCCGCAATCCGTCAAGCAGGGGTGGCACGTGGCAATGTCTCCGTGGCGCGCAGGGAAAAGGGGAAGCGCAGGGAACAGAGGAGTCATGATCGCTATTTGGTGTCCTGTCATCTAAAGTTATTTGGCATTCTGTTATGTAAAAAAACACGTCCGTCGCAGACGACGGAATCTCGATCCTTCAACAGACGATCCGCAGGTTTAACTCGCGCTGGGAGGGTTGAGCGAGGAACGCCGGCTGCTGATCTGACGCCGGTCCTGAGATGTTCGGATCGGGCTGGACTCATACGCGGAAACACCCTTTCATGGACCTTGTTCCGATTTCGGAACCTTGGCGTGTATCGAGCGTTTGAAACCAAGCAAGCGCAAGGAGTTAAGCAATGGCGACTGCCGCAGGAAAGACCGCGAACGCAAGCCGGGCGAATTCGGATCTCGAGGCCGACATCAGGCAATTGAAAGCCGATATCGAAAAACTCACCAAGCAATTGGCCAAGACCGGCGAACATGGTTACGGGACGGCCCGCCGCGCCGCGACCGAAGGCGTCGAGCAACTGCGCGCCCAGGGCGAAGCGGCCTTCGACACCCTGCGCAGCAACGCCAAGGACCTCGAAGCGCAAGTGGCGGCGAGCGTGCGCGAAAAGCCGGTGACGTCGCTGGCGATCGCCGCCGGCGTCGGCTTTCTGTTCGCGCTTCTCGCGCGCCGCTAGCCTCAGCCCAGATGGGAATGCTGGCATCGCTGATCTCGGGCCTCGCCTCGGGTGAAACCGTTGCAGCCGTGCGTCGCGCACGCACGGCTGCAATCGTCTATGCGCTCGCGGCACTTGCAGCACTATGCGGCCTCGGTTTCCTCGTCGGAGCGGCCTATATTTGGGTGGCGGGCCGCTACGGGCCGATGGCAGCCTGCTTTGGTTTCGGAATCGGCTTCCTGGTGATCGCAGGGTTCCTCCTGCTTATTTATCAGCTGTCGGCCGGCGCGCGCGCCCGACGCAGGGCGCGGAGGCGCAATGCCGACATGAAGGCGGTCGGCATCACGGCTGCGCTCGCCATACTGCCGACGCTGCTCAAGGGGAAAGGTGGCCTGGCCACCATTCTCGGTCCGGCGATCGCACTCGCCGCCTACGCCATCTACCGCGAGAATATAAAGTCCGATGCCGACGATCCGGATGCCGGCGAAGTGAAATAGCTCGAAGCGATTCTTCTTGTTCGACCATGATCTTATCCGAAAACCGAACCCCACTTTTCGCTGACCAGGACCTTCGGTTCGGGATCAGGGTCGAGCCGTCACTTCGACAGATCCTCCAGCGGCATCGATATTTCGGCAAACACGCCTTCCGGCCGGAATTCGTGGGTCACTTCGCTGGAGATGACCTTAGCCAGGCTGCGGCGGATCAGGATCGAGCCGAAGCCGTGGCGTTCGGGCGAGGCAACTTCAGGCCCGCCGCTTTCGCGCCAGGTCAGCACAAGGCGCCGTGCGCCTTTCCGGCCCTGTGCCTTCCAGTCGAGATCGACCTTGCCCGCAGCCGCCGACAGCGATCCGTATTGCAGCGCGTTGTTGGCCAGTTCATGCAGGATCAGGCCGAGCCCGACCGCCTGGTCGGGCGAAAGCAGGAGATCGGCGCCTGAGATCGTCATGCGCGGCTGTTGGGCGGTGTCGAACGGCTTGACCTCGATCTGCACGAGTTCGCGAATGCCGATGCCGCGCCACTCGCGGTCGGACAGCAGGCTGTGGGCGGCGCCTAGCGCCTGAAGCCTGGCGCTAAAGGCTTCGAGGAACTCGCTCGGCTGGCGGGCATGGCGAACGGTTTGCGTCGCCAGTGCCTGCACGGTCGCCAGCGTGTTCTTGACGCGATGGTTCAGCTCGCGCAGCAAGAGCCGTTGCCGCTCGTCGCCGAGCTTGCGTTCGGTGACGTCGTAATTGACGCCGAAGATCAACGTCGGCTTGCCGTCGCCGTCGCGCTCGATGACACGGCCGCGCGTAGCGAGCCAGCGCGGCGGACTGAAGCCCTTGACGCGGTATTCGCCAAAATAGTCGTCACCGCTGGCCAGCGCGTCGCGAAAGTGCGTCTCGGTCTGGTAGACATCGCGCGGGTCGATGGCAGCAAGGATATCGCGCGCCCTTAGCCGATTCGAGCGCGGCAGGTCGAACAGCTCGGACAGCCGGACATCGCATTCGATCATATCGGTGGGGATATCCCATGCCCAGCTAGCGAGCGAGGCGGCGTCGAGCGCTATGGCGCGCCGCTTTTCCTCACGCGCCAGCGCCGCAGCGGCGCTGGCGCCGTTGCGGGTGGCGTCCTTCAATGCGAACAGGCTGGCGGCGAGACTGGCGAGCGCCGTCAATTGTTCGAGCTTGGCGGTAGACGGCGACGCGCGCGGCTTGCGGTCGAGCACGCAGAGCGTGCCGATCCGGGCGCCGGCTACCACAATCACCGCACCCGCATAGAAACGGACATGGTGCTCGCCGGTGACCAGCGGGCTGGCGTTGAAACGTGAATCCGTGCTCGCATCGGTCACCACCATCGGCTCGTCGCCGGCGGCAATGGCGTGGGCGCAGAAAGATGTATCGGTCGCGGCCTCGGTCTCATCCAGGCCGACACAGGACTTGAACCATTGCCGCTCGACACCGAGCAGCGTGACGAGCGCGATAGGTGCTTGCATCACCGCGGCGGCAAGAGCGCTGATACGGTCGAAGTCAGGATCGGCCGTCGTGTCGATTGCATCGAGACCGTGGAGCACGGCAAGCCGGTCCGCGGCGCCAACCGCGCCAAGCACATCGACCGGCAGAGTCGGCTTTTTCACTACCCTGCTATCCACAAGGCCCCCAAATGCATCGGCTTGCAGCCATTCGCGCTAGGCCAGTTGCCTGGCTCTGAAACCGGAACCTTCGCCTTGAGGAACCGTTACCCAACCACGTTTTGCCAGCGGCGCGCGCCGGCGCCAAACGACATGCTTGCGCCAAACAACATGGAGGCCGATCATGCCCAAGATCGTTCCTGAAGACAAAGCCCGCCAGGGACGCTGGGGGTGGCACACTTTCCGTATCTTGATCGCCGCACTGCTTTTGGCGTTTATCGCCTGGGGCATCGCGGAGATTTACGGCAACATGATAGACAAGACGTCGACAACCGAACAGGGCGAGCTTCCCAGGAACGAACAGGGCGAGATTCCCAAAGGCTGAAGCCTTCCGATCGACTGTGCCGGCCTGCATCACGCGGCCTTCGCTTGGACAGCGCGCGCCGGGACGAGAACGTTCAGCGCACCAGGACGGATTTCGATCGTCGTTTCGCGGTCAAGCCTGACCAGTTCGCCATCCATGACGGCTCGGAATTTCTTGGTTGCCGAGTGGACTTTCAAAACGGCCCGGTCGGCCTGGTGGATTTCGACGTGCTCGCTGTCGCGCCATTTGCCGCGCGCCATGTCGAAGAGGAACCTGATCAGTTCGCCACGCCGCCGCGCCACCGTGACATAGATGCCGAGCACGCCGCCGGCGGGATTGTCGGCATAGGGTAGATGACCCTCACCGAACAGATTGTTGGTGATGCCGATGCCGGTGGTGCGCGTCACGATCTCGGCTTCGCCGATAGTCAGCGTCACCTTCATTGCCGACGGATTGTTGATCGCCGCCCAGGCAGCCTTCGCCGAGGCCCGCATCTTTCCCAACCGCGAGCCAAACTCCATGGTCTGGCGAAGTTGAACCATCCTGGCATGCATGCCGATCGAGAACTGGTGCACGAATGGCTGGCCATTGGCGGTTGCCATATCGACTGCGATCACCTCGCCGTCGGCAAAGGATTTCACTGCCGCGTCAAGGGTCTGTGGGATGCCGAGCCCGCGCGCGAACAGGTTCATCGTGCCAGCCGGCAAAATGGCAAGTGCCTTCTTCTTGCCCATCAACCGAGCCGCCGCGGCCGAAATGGTGCCGTCGCCGCCACCGGCCAGAACAATGTCGATGCTGTGCTTCGAAGCGATGCGGTCCAGCGCTCTAACTATGTCATTGCCGGCAACGATGTCGATATCGATGGAGTGACCTGCTGCCTCCAATGTCTGGCGCATCCGGTCGGTGAACGCGGAAAGATCAATCGTGCGCAAGGTGCCGCCCTCCTGGTTCAGCACCGCCGCAAATCGCATCCCCCCGCTCCGTTTTTTCTTGTCAGCCATTGGGTAATCATCGACCAGGACAGACCCAGCCACAGGCTGAAACGGGGCGGCTGAAAAAAAGTTCCGCAGCTCTAACGAAAATACAGGCGCGAATCTCACCGGCCGACTGCCTGATTGGCGCGGTTCGGAGGGTTTTTTCACGACGCTCGCCATGGTTTCGGAACAACGGCGCGGTCACGACGTTGTGAATATGTAACGCCGCGACCAATCTCCCACCGGCGGCCCGTGGCGTGAACGAAATAACGCACGAGGAGATTACAATGATCCGCACCCTTTTAACCACCACCGCACTCGCAGCGTTGATTGCGACCGGCGCATACGCGCAGACGGCCACAACCCCGGCGCAGACGCAGGATCCAGCAGTCCAGGATACCGCTCCGGCTGCTCCCATTCCGCGCGCCGAAGGCAGCTTGGTAACCAATATCATCGGTGAATCTGTCTATAATGGCACAGCCGACGATGCCGAGAACATCGGCAATGTCAGTGATGTCATCTTCGATGAAAACGGTCAGGCGAAATCCGTCGTCATCGGCGTCGGCGGCTTTCTTGGCGTCGGCGCCAAGAATGTCACTTTCGACTACAGCAAGCTGCAGTGGGCCGAACGCAATGGCGACCGCTGGCTGATTGCCCAAACCACAAAGGATGAATTGACGGCTCAGCCGGACTTCGATCGCAAGCCCTATGATCCGGCTCCTGCGGCCAGCGACACCACGGCCACGGCTCCTCCAGCCCCTTCTGGCGCGACCGATACCACCGCACAGAACGCTCCGGCGGCTCCGGCTGAACCGGCTCCTGCCGAACCCGTGAAGCGCGCCGATGGGAACCTTGCCACCAACATCATCGGTGAAACCGTCTACAACGGCACTGGCGACGATGCTCAAAACATCGGCGACGTGAACGACATCGTCCTGGCCAAGGATGGCATGGCCGAGTCGCTGATCATTGGCGTCGGCGGCTTCCTTGAGGTTGGCGAAAAGAACGTGGCCTATCAGTTCGACAAGGCCAAGTGGGCGGAGAGGGACGGTGATCGCTGGCTGGTGGCCGAGACCACGAAGGAGGGGCTGGAGGCGTTGCCGGAGTTCGACCGCGGGCCTTATGATCCCGCCCCGGTGACTACCGCATCCACTGACGCGGCGGCGCCGGTAGCTACCACCCCTACCGTCACTCCGGCTCCAGCACCGGCGGACAAGACGGCGCAAGCCCCCGCGGCAACGCCTGACACCGCTGCTCCGGCCCCAATGGACAAGACAGCCGAGGCTCCGGCTGCAGCAACGCCTGACGCCTCCGCCCCCGACCAGACGCAGACCGCTGCGATCGACAAGTCGGCGCTGACCGAAATGCCGGTCGACAAAATCCGGTCCGAGGATCTGGTTGGAACCACCGTCTATGGCGCCAATGATGTCAATGTCGGTGAAATTGGTGACGTCGTGCTGACGGGCGACAAGAAGGTCGACGCCGTCATCATCGACGTCGGCGGTTTCCTTGGCGTTGGCGAGAAGGAGGTGGCGATCGGCATGGACAACCTCAAATTCATGACCGACAAGGATGGCAAGCGCTATCTCTACACGAACTTCACCAAGGAGCAGCTCGAGGCGCAGGCCCCCTATGACAAGGCTACATATGCGCAAAACCGCGACACACAGCGCATGATCATGCGGTAGTTCGCTCCAACGATGAAAAAGGCCCGTGCCGGCAACGGCGCGGGCCTTTTCATGACTGGAAAGGTGGCAGGCCTGCGACGTGGCCGGCAACGCCATCCTCGGTCAGTTCGGCAAGCGCCAGCGACTGGTCGAGATGTTCGGCCCGCCAGGCAAGCAGCCTTTCGGCAAGCTCCAGCCGGACTGGCAAATAGGCCGGGTCGCCAGCGACATTGGTTAGCTCGTCTCGATCCTTCTCCAGGTCGAACAGCAGTGGCGGCAGGCCGCCGCCGAAATGTACATATTTGAATTTTTCCGTGCGGATGACGGCCAGATTGCACTGGCGCGGACCGATGCCGAAGTGGCGCTCGGCATCACCGTCGGCTACCGAGCGGAAATCGAACTCCCAATGCGCGGCCTCGCGCCAGTTGTCCGGCTCCCCGGCATCCAGGAACGGCTTCAGCGATTGTCCGTCGAGATGCGGCGGCGTTTCCTCGCCAAGCAGATCGAGCAATGTCGGCGCTATGTCCACCGCCTCACTGAAGCGGTCGACGCTGGCGCCGGCCGCATTGCGGCGACGCGGGTCGCGGATGATCAGCGGAATATGAAAACTGCCGTCGAAGAAGCCGCCCTTGCCCAGCATGTAATGGTCGCCCATCATCTCGGCGTGGTCCGAGGTCAGCACGATGATGGTGTCATCCCATGCACCCGCCGCCTTGACCGCCTGCCAGATGCGGCCAAGCTGCGCGTCGACCTCCGAGATCATGCCGTAATAGAGTGCGCGGATGCGGCGAAAATCGTCGTCGCCCCAATCGCGCACCTTGCCTTCGGCGCCGGGGCGGAATTTTGCCCGCTGCTGCTGGTCAAGATCATAGGCAAGGTAGGGGTGGCTCTCCGCCTCGGCCTGCCAGCTCGCGGCGCGGCTGAAGGCTGTGCCGTCGGCCGGATCATACATCGTATTGTAAGGCTCCGGCACGATGAAGGGCGGATGCGGGCTGAGGAAGGAGAGATGCGCAAACCACGGTGTGTCGCGCTCCTGTTCGCCAAGCCAGCGGACGAATTCGCCGGTCAGGAAAGCGGCTGGGGTCTCGTCCTTCGAATAGACGGGCGGTGCGCTGGTCACCGCGCTTTCGATCCTGCCTCCAGCCTCGTCTGCTGGGCGATGGATATCGGGAAAGCCGGCGCCGCTATCGATGCCGCGCGCCTTGAGCCAGGACAGCCACGGTTTCTGATGCTCCGGCAGGAGCTGGCGCACGGTGAAGCCGGGCAGCACGCCTTCGTAGCTTTTCAGCCGCGGGTCGCCTGGCGCCAGAGCGCGCGGGTCGGGCGACACGTCGGTATAGCCGAACAGCGTCGGATCATAGCCGAGGCTGCGCGCCGAGAGCGCGATGTTGCCGTGGCGGGCGTCGAGCGGCGTGCCGTTGCGGCAGACGCGGTTGTTCATCTGGTAGAGGCCGGTGTAGAGGCAAGCGCGCGCCGGCGAGCAGGGCGCCGCCCCGCCATAATGTTTTCTGAACAGTATGCCCTCGGCAGCGAGCGCGTCGACGTTCGGGGTCCGCACCACCGGATGACCGACAGCCGACAGACAATCGCCGCGCCACTGGTCGCAGGTGATCAGGAGAATGTTCTGGCGTCTGCCTTTTTCGGCCAATCGCTGTATCCTTCCCAATCATGTGTCCGTGCCGCTCATGGAGCCGAATTTTGGCGATGACGCAAGCCTGACGGGTTTTCTGAATAGTGAACAGAAATCGCCTTATTGTTCACTTTTCCAGCACAGTCTATTCTGCGTTTGCGGCCTTTGCCGCCGGCTGGCGGGTCCTCATATTGGCGTGGACCGCGGCATGGGCCGCACAGGACAAGGGAAGGAGCAGGAAAATGCTCGACCAGATCAAGGGCCTGCATCATGTCACCTCGATGGCCAGGGATGCACGCCAGAACAATGAATTCTTCACAAAAAAGCTTGGCCTGCGCCGGGTCAAGAAAACCGTCAATTTCGACGCGCCGGATGTCTACCACCTCTACTATGCCGACGAGGTCGGCACGCCCGGCTCGGTGATGACCTATTTCCCCTTCCCCAACATCGGCAAGGGCCGCCACGGCGTCGGCGAGGTCGGCACCACGGTCTATTCGGTGCCCGAAGGCACGCTCGCCTATTGGGAAAAGCGTTTTGCCGATGAGGGCGTCATGGGGCTGTCGCGCGAAGAAACATTCGGCGAGAAGCGGCTTGCCTTCGCCGGTCCCGATGGCGACGGGTTTGCGCTGGTCGAGAACAAGGCCGACCATCGTGCGCCATGGGCGAAAGCTGGCATTCCCTCCGACGAGGCGATCCGCGGGTTTCACTCAGTGTCGCTCAGACTCAAGGATGGCGGCGCCACAGAAGAGCTGCTGAAATTCATGGGCTATGAGGAAGTCGACACATCCGGCAACGTAAAACGGCTGGCAGTGAAGAACGGCAATGGCGCCAATTTCGTCGATATCGAAGCGCTGCCGGGCGCTGCTTTTGCTGATCTCGGCGCGGGATCCGTCCACCACGTCGCCTTCGCCGTCGAAAACCGCGCCAAGCAACTCGAAGTGCGCAAGGCGCTGATGGACACCGGCTATCAGGTGACGCCGGTGATCGATCGCGATTATTTCTGGGCGATCTATTTCCGCACGCCTGGCGGCGTGCTGTTTGAGGTCTCGACCAACGAGCCGGGCTTCGACCGCGACGAGGATACGGCCCATCTCGGTGAGGCGCTGAAGCTGCCGACGCAGCACCAGCATCTGAGGCCCTATCTCGAACAGCATTTGCAGAAGCTCGAAGACTGAGGACAGGGCCATGAGCAAGGACGCTTACATCCACAAGGTGCTGCCCGGTTCGCCGGGCAGCGCGCTGCTTTTCGTCTTCCACGGCACCGGGGCCGACGAGAGCCAGCTTCTGTCGCTCGGGCGCGATCTCGCGCCGCAGGCGACCATCATCTCGCCGCGCGGCGATGTCTCGGAACACGGTGCGGGACGCTTCTTTCGCCGCACCGGCGAGGGCGTCTACGACATGGGCGACCTGGCGCGGGCGACGGACAAGATGGTGGGTTTTATCAGGGCACATGTCGAGGCGGCAAAACCCTCGTCGGTGCTTGGCCTCGGCTATTCCAACGGCGCCAACATCCTGGCCTCGGTGGTGTTCGCTGCGCCGACGCTTCTCGATGCGGCGGTGCTGATGCATCCGCTGATCCCGTTCGAGCCGCAGGTGCACGGCAGCCTTGCCGGCCGCCGCATCCTGGTCACCGCCGGCAGGCGCGATCCGATCTGCCCGCCCAACCTGACGTCGCGGCTGGAGGCGTATTTGCGCGCCGATGGCGCCGATGTCACAGTGGAGTGGCATGACGGCGGCCATGAGGTGCAGTCGAACGAGATCGAGGCGGCGCGGCGATTTCTGTCCGCTACGCCGGTAGAAGGAGCGTAAGCAATGCTTGACCAATTGCCGGAGATCGAACTGGAGGACCGCGGCTCCAAGGGCCGTTATCTCTTGCGCGGGCCGGACGGCGCCGAGGCGGAGATGACCTTCACCAAGATCGGCGAGCACCAGATCATCATCGACCACACCGAGGTGCCGGATGCATTTCGCGGCCAGGGTGCCGGGCTTCGCCTCGTCACCCGCGCCGTCGAGGACGCGCGCGCGGCGGGCAAGAAGATCATCCCGCTATGCCCGTTCGCCAACGCCCAGTTCCATCGTCACAAGGAATGGGCCGACGTGCTGAAACAGTAGGTTCGGCTCAATTCGGCCACCTGAGCGCGCGGGATGACGGTGGAAGAGCGGGTGGCCACAACGGGATAACGTCTCTGGCATTTGCGCAGTTCGCACATCTTGCCTAATTAGGCATATCGCCTGCAGACTGGCTGCGTCTGAGGCACACCCCCTTAACCGAATGGCTCCCTGATGACCGAATCCGATCTCGTCCCCGTCTTCGACGGCCACAACGATACGCTGCTCCGGCTCTATCAGTCGAAAGACACCGATGTCGAAAAGCTGTTCATCGAAGGGACGCAGGGCGGCCACATCGACCTGCCCCGCGCGAAGAAGGGCGGCTTTGCCGGCGGCATGTTCGCGATCTTCCCGCCGCCGGCTGAGAAATCCAGGCGCAGCGCGGTGCCGCCGGCACCCAGCGACAACGAGCCGTTGCCGCCTGAACTCTCCCATGCCGACGCGCTCGATTCCACCATCGCCATGGCCTCGATCCTGTACAGGCTGGAGCGGGCGTCGGCGCTCACCGTTTGCCGCAGCGCCGGCGACGTGCGAAACGCGATGGCGCAAGGATCGATCGCTGCGGTGTTCCATATCGAAGGCGTCGAGGCGATCGACCCCGAACTGACGATGCTCGACGTGCTGTATGCCGCCGGCTTGCGCTCGCTCGGCATCGTCTGGAGCCGCCCGAACGCCTTCGGCCACGGCGTGCCGTTCCGCTTTCCGTCGACACCCGACACCGGACCTGGCCTGACAGATGCTGGCAAGGCGCTGGTCAAGGCCTGCAACCAGCTCGGCATCATGGTTGACCTTTCGCATCTCAACGAAAAGGGGTTTCGCGACGTCGCCGAGATCAGCGACGCACCGCTGGTCGCGACCCATTCCAATGTCCATGCGATCTGCGGCCATTCCCGCAACCTCACCGACTGGCAGCTCGGCGCGATCCGCGACTCGGGCGGCATGGTCGGGCTGAATTTCGCCACCGGATTCTTGCGCGAAGACGGCAGGATGAATGCCGACACCAGTCTCGACATCATGGCGCGCCATGTCGATTCGCTGCTGCAAGCACTGGGCGAAGACGGCGTCGGCCTCGGGTCCGATTTCGACGGCGCCATGATCCCGGCTGTGATCGGCGATGTCACCGGCCTGCCGAAGCTCATCGATGCGCTCGCCGCGCGCGGCTTCGGTCGCGCGCTGATCGAGAAGATCGCCTATCGCAACTGGATCAGCATGCTGGAAAAGACGATCGGGTAGGGTCTGCTGATATTCAGGTGATGCCGGCCTGCGAACGGCGGTTTTCTGCGCTTACCTACAGCGCCGCGCGCCCTATTGGGCGCGCAAAGGACGCTGTAGAACTTTGATTTTGCGCATGATCTTTCCGAAATCGATCTCGATTTCGGGGTCATGCGCGGGCTCACGTACTTTAAGTACGCTCCGCTCCGGTTCTCGGAAACCAACATTCTCGGCGCGGCCTGACCTGAATCTCAACACACCCTGGGGCGAGCTATTCAAAGCTCATGCGCTTCAGCCAGTCCTGGCCGACGCCGCGATCGCGGATGATCGGCAGCGGATCCGTCGAATCCAGCCGCGCGCAGATGCGGTAGACTTCGAGCGTCTCGGCGCTCATCTCGCCGCGCTTGTAGAAGAACATGGCCGCGGCATAGCGCGTGCGCCCCGACCATTTTTCGCCGAGCGGCGTGTTGACCAGCTCCCACTGCTCGCTGGCTTCTGCATCGACGTCGTGCTTGTTTGCCTCATCCGTCATGGTCAAAAATCCGCCGGTGGACTGGCGGTGCGGCGGTCGAGCTTGATGAAGGGCCGCTGCACCACCTTGGCCCGCTTCATCAGCTTCTGGTATTGCAACTCGCGCATGGCGTAGATCTCGACCCAGAGGTCGTCGACGACCGTGTCGCCAAACGGCCGCGCCAGCGACGCGATGGCGATGTTGCGCTTGGCCATAGGCGACCACATGGCGGCGCTGACCAGCCCGACCTCTTGGCTTTTCCGATAGTAGACGATGGCGTGTTCGGCGGGAATGTTGCCCTCGATCTCAAGCCCGACCAGCACATGGCGAAGACGCTTCTTCGCCCGCGCGCCTTGAATGGCGCGGCGGCCATTGAAATGACCCTTTTGCAGGTCGACCATGAAGCCGAGACCGATCTCGTCCGGCATGCGCAAGCGGTCGGCGCGAATGGCATGCTCGGACGTCGTGAAATCCGCATTGGCAACGATCAGCCCAGCTTCGAGCCGGGCGCGATTGAGCGCGGTGTAGCCGATGGCGCGGATGCCGCGTAATTCGCCGGCCAGTATCAGCCGGTCCCAGAGGCTGAGCGCCTTGTCGGCCGGCACGAACAGTTCGTAGCCGAGATCGCCGGTGAAACCGGTTCGCGAGATGGTGATGGTGCCGTGGTCATGCGGGAACTCGGCTAGATCAAAAACCCTCAGCCTTTCGACGCCGGCGAAACCGGCATCGCGCAGCACGGCAAAGGAGGTTGGGCCTTGCAGCGCCAGACCGGCGACGGCCTCTGTTTCTTCCTCGACCGTCACGTCGAAGCCTGTGGCGCTATCCAGCAGCCAGGGCAGATGCCGTTCCTGCGAGCACAGCCGGAACCGTGTTGGCGACAGGCGGAACAGCGTGCCGTCGTCGAGGACGAAACCGTCGTCGTCGCACCAGGCGGTGTAGTGGACGCGGCCCGACTTCAGCTTGGTCACGTCGCGCAACGTGACGCGATTGAGGAAGGCCTCGGCGTCCGGCCCGGCGATGCGGTATTTCGTCATCGGCGAGATGTCGAACAGGGCCGCCTGGCTGCGGATGGCGAAATATTCGAGCTCCTCGTCCCACAGCGAATGTGGGGCACGGTAGCCGGCCCAATTGTACCAGTCATTGGTCCTGGCCAGCGCGTCGATGCGCGGCTGGAACGGCGTGCCGAGCCGCAAGGTACGGAAATGGGATTGTGCTGCGGCGCGGGCTGCTGAGGCGTCGAGGGTAGGTAGCTGATTCATGACTGCATTCCTTCGCGCCCCCCTCTGTCCTGCCGGACATCTCCCCCACGAGGAGGGAGATCGGCAGCTTGGGCGCCTCCTCTTGTTCCTCGGGCGTTGGTGATTGGCGAAAGCCGGGATGACGGCCAATCTCCCCCCAAGTGGGGGAGATGTCCGGCAGGACAGAGGGGGGCGCCGTAGAGCACGGCCTTGGCCGATTGAGTATTCATGCCTACCCCTTCATGCCAATAATGCGCCGCGCGGCATTCAGCCCTGGCGCGCCGGAAACGCCGCCGCCCGGATGCGAGCCGGCGCCGGCGAGGAACAGCCCGTCGATCGGCGTGTCGTAGCCCGACCAGCCGGAGACGGGGCGCGACATCAGCATCTGGTCGGCCTGCAGTTCACCGTGATGCCAGTGACCGCCCGGCATCCGGTAGCGCGCCTCGATGTCGGCCGGTGTCAGCAGCTTTGCATGAAGCACAGTCTTGCCGATTCCCGGCGCATAGGTCTCCAATTGAGCCATGATCGCCTTGAGGAATTTCGGCTTGCCAACGCTCCAGCCTTCTTTCAGCGCATAGGGCGCATACTGCACGACCGCAGACAGCACACAGGCGCCGTCCGGCGCCAGCGACGAGTCGGCAAGGCTGGGCAGCGTGATCTCCATCACCGGCTCGGGCGAGAACTCGCCGTACTTCGATGGATTGAAGGCGCGCTCGATATGATCGGGCGAGGGCGCCATCACCAGACGGCCCTTGTGGCCGGCGGCATCGACGCTGGTGAATTGCGGCGGCCGGTCAAGCGCCAGATGCAGCTTCGCCGCATCGCCCTTCATGCGGATGTTCTTCACTTTGCGGACAAAGCCGGTGTCGATCTCGCGCGGTCCGATAAGGTCGAAAAAAGTGGTCGCCGGATTGATGGCGGAGACGATCGTCTTGGCGCGGAGCATCTCGCCGCTGGCCAGCACAACGCCGGCGGCGCAGCCTTTCTCGACGATTATCCTTGCCACCGGAGTCGCCGTGCGGATGGTCACCTCTGCCTTTTCCGCCGCTGCGCGGATGGCTGAAATGACAGCACCCATGCCGCCCTTTGGCAGAACCTGCGCGCCGGCAGTGCCGCCTGCCTCGCCTGCCAGCCGAAAGTAGAGACCGAGCAGCGAGGTCGGCGAGCGCGGGCCGAGATGGCTGCCGAGCGTGGCATCGAAGGCGAGCAGCCCCTTCAGCCTGATATCGGCAAGCTGCTCATCGAGCAGGTCGGCAACGTTCATCAGCAGCACGCGCAGGAAATCGCGCATATCCTCCTTACCAAGCTTCTTCAATGCCAGCGCGGTCTGACCAAGCGATGCCGTCTCAAGCAGCGACATGCTGCCGAGGTCGGGCGGCCGGCGTGCAAGGAACGGCTTCAGGATGCCGGCGTAGCGCAGCAGTTGCGCACGCAGCTCCTTCCAGGCGGTCTGCTCGGAGGAACTGGCGCCGGTCAGCACCTCGCCATAGGCGCCGTGCAGGACAAGCGACGGGCCGTCTTTCGACAGCGCCACGGACGGCACGAAGTCGTCGCGCGCGAATTGCAGGCCGTGCTTCTCCAACTCCAGCGTCTTCACCACTTCGGGGTGAAGACGGTTCAGCAGGTGAGCGATTGAGGAGACGCGAAAACCCGGCGCGAATTCCTCGGTGCGCGCCGCGCCGCCGACGTCTCGGGCGGCTTCCAACACCAGCACCTGGCGGCCGGCTTTCGCCAGCGTGGCGGCGGCGACGAGGCCGTTGTGGCCGCCGCCGATGACAACAACATCAAATAACGTCATGGGCCGGGCTCATATGCTTAGTCGGCTTGGCAAGGTCGCGCAGGATTTCGGCCGCTGCATTGCGCCCGGGCGCGCCCATGACGCCGCCGCCGGGATGGGTCGAGGACCCGCACATATAGAGCCCCGTGACGGGCGAGCGGTATTGCGCGTAGCCCGGCACCGGGCGGTTGAACAGCAGCTGGTCGAAGGTCAGCTCGCCCTGGAAGATATTGCCTTCGGTGAGGCCGACCTCGGCCTCGATCTCACGCGGCGTGCGCACCTCCATATGGACGATGCGGTCGCGGAAGCCCGGCGAATACTCGGCGATCTGCGAAATCACGCTTTCGGCAAAACCATCGCGGTCGGCGTCGGTCCAGTCGCGGCCGTTCACCTTCGGTGGCGCGTACTGCACGAAGCAGCTCATGAAATGCTTGCCGGGCGGCGCCATGGTCGGGTCGAGCGTCGTCGGAATCACCATGTCGAGGAAGGGGTCGGCCGACCAGCGTCCGGCCTTCCAGTCGTCATAGGCGCGCTCCATGCGCTCCATCGAATCGGTGAAATGCATATCGCCGCGATAGACCGGCGAATCCTTCGGCAGCGCCGAGAATTCGGGCAGCGAATCCAGCGCGATATTGACCTTGCCCGACGAGCCGCGAATCCTAAAATTCCTGACTCGGCGCAGGAAGACGTCGGGCAGCTCCTTTTCCTCGACCAGCTTGAGGAAGGTGCGTTTCACATCGGCGTTGGAGACGACGAGCTTGCCATAAATCTCCTCGCCGTCGGCCAGCATGACGCCTTTGGCCCTGCCGCGCTGGATCAGCACATGGTCGACCTCGGCGCCGGTGCGGATGGTGCCGCCGGAGGCCTGGAAGGAGGCGGCGAGCGCCTTGGTGACGGCGCCCATACCGCCGCGCGCATAGCCCCAGGCGCCGACCGAGCCGTCGACCTCTCCCATATAGTGGTGCAGCAGCACATAGGCCGTGCCGGGCGACATCGGGCCGAGCGCAGTGCCGATGATGCCGGACAGCGCGAAATTCGCCTTGATGACATCGGTCTCGAAATATTCGTCGAGGAAGTCCGAGATCGACATGGTCCAGAAGCGCAGCGTCAGCGCCATTTCCTCAGGCGTGAGCCCGGCGAACTTTCTGCCCAGATACAGAAGTTCGCCGAGATCGCGCGGCCGTAAACTGGTCGGATCGGGCGCGGTGCGCATCAGCAATGGCTGGATGAAGCGGCATTGCCGCGTCACGTCGCGGGCGTAACGGTCATAGGCTTCGGCGTCGCGCCTGGAAAAGCGGGCGAACTCGCGCCGGTGGGCATCGTGGTCGCGGTAGTTGGCGAGGTAGTCGCCGTCGCGGGTGAACACCGCGCCGCCCTCGTAGGAAATCACCTGCAGGCCGAAGCGCGGCAGTTCGAGGTCGCGCATGATCTCGGGGCGAAACAGCGAGCAGACATAGGAGCAGTTGGAATAGAGGAAGCCAGGCGTCAATTCCCTGCTGGTGGCGGCGCCGCCGACCCAGCCGTTCTTCTCGACGACCAGCACGTCGAGCCCGGCACGCTGCAGGTAGCAGGCATTGACCAGACCGTTGTGGCCGCCACCGATGACGATCGCATCCCAGGATTTCATCTTGGCTCAGCCTTCATTTCTGCCCGACCGCTTCGTGTGATCGATCCCGAATGCGCGAAATCTGGCATGGCTGTCGCCATATTGTCCAGCCATTTTGAATGAATGTTCAACAAATGATGTTGCGTTTTCGCGTTAATCCGCTAGGCTTTGCCAACATTCGGTATGGGCTTTGGACTGAGGTCTGATGATCGAAACGGTAGATGCCGAGCCGGAGTATGACGACACTGCCATCCGCTTCCTCGAGGCGCTGTGGGGCGACGGCTATCTGTCGCCTGGCGGGCCGGATGAGGTCGACCGGGTTGTCGAGGGCCTTGCGCTCAAGGGCAAGACGATCCTCGACATAGGTTGCGGCTCGGGCGGCATCACGCTGCATCTGCTCGAGCGCCATGGCGCTGCCCACGTTACAGGCTTCGATGTCGAGCCGCCGGTAATCGAGATGGCCAGGCAAAGGGCGGCCGCACGCGGGCTTTCCGGTCGCGCCAATTTCGTCCAGACGCCGCCCGGGCCGTTGCCCTTCGCCGACAGTTCCTTCGACGTCGTCTTCTCGAAGGATGCGCTGCTGCATGTGTCTGACAAGGAAACCTTGTTTGCCGAAATCTTTCGCGTGCTGAAGCCGGGCGGTGTCTTCGCGGCATCGAACTGGATGATCTCGCGCGACGGCGAGCCGTCGCCTGAGATGAAGGCCTATGTCGCCGCGGAAGGCCTGTCCTTCGCCATGGCATCGCCGGCCCGCTATGCCGCGGCGATGCGCCGGGCAGGCTTTGCAGACGTCACGGTGCATGACCTGGTATCGCGACGTCGCGCGGGAGGAATTGAAGCGCCTCAAGGGCCCGCTCTACCCGGCGGTTGTGGCTGCGGTCGGTGCGGCCTATGTCGACAAGAACATACGAACCTGGGAAGCCATGCAGAAGGTTCTTGACAGCGGCGAGCACCGTCCCACTCATCTTCGCGGTCGAAAGCCGGTTGGATAGCTGGCGATGCTGGAGACCATCACGCCCATGAAGACAGCCGAGGCCAGGGAGGCCCTCCTCGAATCAGCGCGCAGACACGAGCCCGAAAAGCGCGGTCGCAAGGCGTCGAAGGAGGTCAGGCAGCTGCAGCTGATCGAGGCGACAATCGATTCGCTGGCCAAGCGCGGCTATTCGGAGACGACGATGGCCGATGTCGCCGATGGCGCCGGCCTGTCGCGCGGGATCGTCAACTTTCACTTCGAGAGCAAGGAGAAGCTGCTCGTCGCCACGTTAGCATACATGGCCGACGAATATGCCGCGCACTGGCGCGCTGCCCTCACCAAGGCTGGCGACGATCCTGCCCGCCAGTTGCAGGCTCTGGTTGCCGCCGATTTCGACCGCTCGATCTGCAACAAGCGCAAGCTGGCCGCCTGGTGCGCCTTCTGGGGCGAGGCAAAGTCGCGCCCGACTTATCAAGCGCTGTGCGGCGCGCGCGACGCGGCCTATCAGAAAGTCTTCATCGATCTTTGCGCGACGCTCAAGCAAAGCGGCGGCTATGCCTTCGAGCCGCAAGTCATGGCGCTGGCGCTCAGTGCCATGCTGGAGGGTCTGTGGCTGCGGCTGATGATGGGCACCGAGGACGTCACCCGCGAAACCGCGCTGCAGGCGGCGAACGAGTTCCTGTCGGCTGCATTTCCAAAGCATTATCCGTGGCCAACAGCCGGCAGCGACAAGACTGCATGAAACAATCAAAAAGAGGATGGAACAGCAATGAAGACCATGACCCGACGGCTGACACTGACATTGGCACTAGCCGGAACCTTGGCGGCCTCAGTCGCAGGGCTTGCGATCGCTGCCGACAAGGACCTGGTCGTGTTCGACTGGTCCGGCTACGAGGATCCCGGTTTCCACCAGAAATATGTCGACAAGAACGGCGACTCGCCGACCTTCACCTTCTTCGGCGACGAGGACGAGGCGTTCGAAAAAGCCCGCTCCGGCTTCAAGGCCGATCTCGGCCATCCCTGCTCGCAGAGCGTGGTGAAATGGCGCGACGCGGGCCTGCTGCAGCCGCTCGACACCTCGAAGATATCGGCCTGGAAAGACCTCAATCCCGGTATCATGGCGATGAAGGATCTCGCTACCAGCGCCGACGGCAAGGCCTGGTTCATGCCATGGGACTGGGGCAACTCGCAGCTGACCTATAATTCCGACAAGGTCGATGAGAAGGACGTCCAGTCGCTGAAGGCCTTGGCCAATCCCAAGTTCAAGGGCAGGGTTTCCATCGGCGACAATGTCGACGACGCCTATGCGCTGGCCTCGCTGGCGATCGGGCTCAAGGACTGGACAAAGATGACCGACGACCAGTTCAAGCAGGCGTCGGACTTCCTGCGCCAGGTGCACAAGAATGTTCGCTCCTACTGGACCGATTCCACCGATATCGTCCAGCTGTTGAGCGGCGGCGAGGTCGACCTTGCCTGGGCGTGGAACGACGCGACGGTGCAGTCGGTCGCCGCCGGCGTGCCGATCAAGGCCAAGAAGGATACCGAAGAGGGGATTTCGACCTGGGTCTGCGGCTATGTGCTGTTCAAGGATGCGCCGGGGAATACCGACAAGGCCTATGATTATCTCAATGCCGTCAACGATCCGGAAGTCGCCAACATCCTGGTCAAGGACTGGGGCTATGGCCAGGCCAACGCCAAGGGCATGGCCGCTGTCGATCAGGCCGTGCTGAAGGAAAAGGGCTACGACGACGTGCAGAAATTCATCGACAAGACGCTGTTCCAGGCGCCGGTTCCATCGGATCTCAAGCTCAAGATGATCGCCGAGTTCGAGAAGATCAAAGCCGGCTATTGAGCTTGTTTTACCTATCTCGCCTGCCCACCAAACCGGCGGGCAGGCGGGCTCGCCAAGGTCACTGAAATTCCGTAACGTCGCTGCGCCACTTCCCACGATGAGGAGTTTCGCGCCATGGGTTCCATGCTTCGCCGCCTTGCCGTTGCTGCCGCATGCACGATCGGCCCAGCTGCCCTCGCCGTTGCGGCGGACGGGGGCGACCTCGTCGTGTTCGACTGGTCGGGCTACGAGGATCCGCTGCTCCATCCGGCCTACGTCGTCAAATACGGCACTGAACCGACCTTCGCTTTCTTTGGTGACGAGGACGAGGCCTTCCAGAAGATGCGGGCCGGCTTCAGGGCCGACATTGCGCACCCCTGCTCGCAAAGCGTGGTGAAGTGGCGCGAGGCCGGCATGCTGCAGCCGCTCGACACCAGCCGCATCGCCGGCTGGAAAGACCTCAATCCCGGCATCATGGCGATGAAGGATCTCACTACTGCCGCCGACGGCAAGGCCTGGTTCATGCCTTTCGACTGGGGCAACACATCGCTGCTCTATCGCACCGACAACGTGACGGCGGAACAAGCGCAGTCGCTGCGGATCTTCTCTGATCCGAAATTCAAAGGGCGCGTCACCATAGGCGACAATGTCGACGACGCCTATGCACTGGCAAGCCTCGTCATCGGGTTGAAGGACTGGACCAAGATGACCGATGCGCAGTTCAAGGAGGCGTCCGATTTCCTGCGCCAGGTGCACAAGAACATCCGCTTCTACTGGACCGACGATACCGACATCAATCAGGCCTTCTCCGGCAACGAGGTCGATCTGGCCTGGGGCTGGAACGAGACGTTTGTGACGCTCAAGGGCCAAGGCGTGCCGATCGCCATGAACCGCAACACCAAGGAGGGCCTGTCGACCTGGGTGTGCGGTTATGTGCTGATGAAGGACGCGCCGGGCAATCTCGACCACGCCTATGATTTCCTGAACGCCGTCAATGCGCCTGATGTGTCAGGCTACATGGTCACGACATTCGGCTATGGTCATGGCAACGGCGCCGGCATGGAAGCGATCGAGCCCAAGCTGCTGGCCGAGCGGGGCTTCGACAATCTCGACAAATTCCTCGACAAGACCTTGTTCCAGCAGCCGGTGGGGCCGGAGTTCAAGCAGCGGATGATCGAGGAGTTCGAGAAGATCAAGGCCGGCTATTGAAGAGCGGGATCGAACGAACCGATGTCGTCATCGTCGGCGCCGGTTTCACCGGCCTGTCGGCGGCGCTGGAACTAAAGAAGGCCGGCGTCGATTTCCTGCTGCTCGAAGCGCGCGACCGTGTCGGCGGGCGGGTTGAGTCAATGGAGATCGGCCTCGGCGAGCGCGTTGACAGCGGTGGCCAATTCCTGTGCGAGGACATGCCGGAACTGATGGCGCTGGTCGAGGCTCGCGGCAAGACGCTGGTTGAGACCTATGTAAAGGGGGAATTCATCACGCAACCGCGGATGAGCGCTCAGCAAGCCGACCGAGCTTACCTGGGCTCGATGGCGATTCGCGACCGGATGAATGCGATCGCGCCGGACGAGCCTGATATTGCCGGATTGACCGTCGCGGAATGGCTCGACCGTCAGCCTGATCCCGACCAGGCCAAGGCGGCCTTCCGTTCGATGATCGAGGGCTTGTGGTGCCAGGCGCTCGAAAAGCTGCCGCTGTGGCACCTGATCGACAATGACCGTCGCATCACCAACGAGGTTTCGGAGCTGCAATATTTCGTGCGTGAAACCATGCAGTCGCTGGCGGACGATCTGGCCGGCGACCTCGGTGATCGCGTGCGGCTGAACACGCCGGTCGGAACCATCGAGCACGGGCCGGAAGGGGTTCGTCTCGCCTCGGCGATGGGTGTGGTCGAAGCGCGGTCGGCCCTGGTCGCGGTGCCGCCGATGACGACCTCGAAGCTGGACTTTGCACCGCCGCTGCCGGCTGGCCTGAGAAGGGCGCTCGGTGTCTGGCAAAGCGGCGCGGTGATCAAAGTGCTGGTGCGCTATCCCAGCGCCTTCTGGCGTGCAAGAGGTCTGAGCGGCGTGGTGATGTGGCGCGACCTGCCAGGGCTGTTTGCCTGCGACGTGAGCAAGGACAACGACCATGCCGCGCTGGTCGTCTTCGTCGGCGGGCCGCTGGCCCTGCGCTGGCGTGAGCTCGGCGACACGGCATTGCGCGCCGAGGTGACGACGAGGCTGAAGGATGCGCTCGGCACGGAGGCCGCCGACATGCTCGATTTCAGCTATCGCGACTGGACGCATGATCGCTGGAGCGGCGGCGGCTACAGCGATCTTATCGTCGATGCGACGGCGACCGATGCCGAACGCATCATCCTTGCCGGCGCGCAGCCACTGCATTTCGCCGCGTCCGAACTGTCGCCGTCATTCCCGGGCTACATTGAGGGCGCTGTTATGGCTGGGCGCATCGCTGCACGAAAGATCATCTCGGGCCTTCAGTCTGCCATCGCCACCAGCGCCTCGGGATCGTAGGCGAGGCGGATCGAGGTGCCGACCGGTATGTCGTCGGCGCCGAAATCGTTGGTTTCGGTCACCGAAAGCGGCTTTTCCAATCCCGGTATCTCAACGATCAGGTGCGTGATCTCGCCGAAGTAATGGCGCTCCACCACCTTGCCGGCCACCTCGAACTTCGCCGTGGCGTTGTCCCACAACACGCGCAGACGCTCCGGCCGGATGCCGAGCGTCGCAGCGCCGCCATTGCGGACGAAAGCCCTAGGCTTGTCGGTTTTGACGCGGCCGAAGCCCAGCGTGTCGAGGACCAGCGAAGCGCCGTTCTCCTCGACGATCTCGGCCTTGACGAAATTCATGCCGCCGAGGAAGTCGGCGACCTGACGGTTGACCGGCCGCTGGTAGATCTCCTTGGGCGAAGCGACCTGCGCGATCCTGCCGCCGAACATCACGGCGATGCGGTCCGACATCGCCAGCGCCTCATACTGGTCGTGCGTGACCAGGACGAAGGTGATGCCGACCGCCTGCTGCAGGCGGCGCAGCTCGACCTGCATCTGCTCGCGCAGCTTCTTGTCCAGCGCCGACAGCGGCTCGTCGAGCAGCAGCACCTTGGGCCGCATCACCAGCGCGCGGGCCAGCGCCACGCGCTGGCGCTGGCCGCCGGACAGCTCGGTGGCGAGGCGCTTGCCGAGGCCGGTCAGCGACACCTGGTCCAGCGCCTCTTCGACGCGGCGCTTTTCTTCCGACCGTTCGAGCCCCAACCGCTTCAGCCCATAGGCGACGTTCTGCTCGACATTGAGATGCGGGAAGATCGCATAGCTCTGAAACACCATGTTGGTTGGCCGGCGATTGGCCGGGATGCCCTCCATCGACTGACCGTCGACCGAGATCAAGCCGCTGGTCGGATTGTCGAAGCCGGCGATCATGCGCAACAACGTGGTCTTGCCGCAGCCTGACGGGCCGAGCAGCGAGAAGAATTCGCCCTCCTTGATGGTCAGCGAGGCGTCGTCTAGCGCCTTGAACGACCCATAGTTGCGGGTGACGTTGCGAATCTCGATCATTGGTCGTTCGGTTTGGTGGGATCGTTCGGCTTGAGGCGGCTTAGGCATGGAGGCCTCCCTCGTTCTGGGTGCGTCTTGCCGCGCGGCGGCGCAGGATTTCAGCGATGGTCATCAGCAGGAAGGAAGCAGCCAGCAAGAGCGTGCCCAGCGCCAGCACGCCAGGCAGCTTCGAGGCGAAGCGCAACTGGCCCCAGATATAGATCGGCAGCGTCGCTTCGGTACCGGTCAGGAAGAAGGCGATGATGAACTCATCGAGCGAGATGGTGAAGCAGACGAGCAGGCTGGAAATGATGGCCGGCGCCACCATCGGCAGCGTCACCCGTCTAAAGGTGCCGAAGGCGCTCTCGCCGAGATCGGCGGAGGCTTCCTCCAGGCTGCGGTCGAAGCCCTCGAAGCCGGCGGTCAGCACGGTCATCGAATAAGGAATGCAGATCAGGACGTGGCCGAGCACGATGGTGAACAGCGACAGGCTCAAACCCAGTTGCAGTATCACCAGGAGCATAGAGATGGCGACGATGATTTCGGGCAGCACCAGCGGCGCCATGATCAGGCCGTTGATGGCGCGGCGGCCGGGGTAGCGATAACGGGTGATCGAGCGGGCGGCGAGAATGCCGAGCACGGTGGAGAGGATGGAAGCCGATACACCGACGACCAGGCTGTTCCAGGCAGCGTCAAGCAGCGCCGGCGTGCGTGGCAGGTCCTCATACCATTTGAGGGTGAAGCCGGAGAGCGGGAATTTCGGCGTCGCGGCGCTGTTGACCGAAAAGATCGGCAGGAAGATGACCGGCAGGTAGAGGAAAACGACATAGAGGAACGCATAGGTCGACAGCCAGCCGCTGGCCAGGAAGCGCCGCATCGCCGTCATCGCGCCAGCCTCATCGTGCCAGCCGTCATCGTGCTAGCCTCTGGGCGGCGCGGATGATCAGCACGGTGGCGCCGGCCATCAGCGTCACGATCAGCATGGTGGTGACCGAAAGCGCGGCGCCAAGCGGCCAGTTGGAGGCCTTGCCGAACTGCGCCTGGATGGCGTTGGCGATCATGACGCCGTCCTTGCCGCCGACAAGCTTCGGCGTGACATAGTCGCCGACGGTCGGGATCATGACGATCAGCGCCGCCGAGATGATGCCGGGCGCCGACAGCGGCAGCGTCACGCGCAGAAAGGAGCGAATGGGACCATCGCCGAGATCCTTGGCCGCCTCGACCAGCGTGCGGTCGATTTTTTCCAGCGAGACGAAGATCGGCAGTATTGCGAAGGCCGCCCAGGCGTGGGTCAGCGTGATGATGACGGCGCTCGAATTGTAAAGCAGCGCGGTCGACGGCTCGTCGATGACGCCAAGACCCATCAGGCCGGAATTGAGCACGCCATTGTAGCCGAGGATGACCTTCCACGACATCACGCGCAGCAGATAGCTGGTCCAGAACGGTATGGTGATCAGGAACAGCCACAGGCTCTTGTGGCGGCCGCCATGGAACGAGATGAAGTAGGCGATCGGATAGGCGAGGACCACCGTGAAGAAGCTCACCATCAGCGAGATGTAGAGCGAGCGCCAGAGCAGGTCGCGATAGATCGGCTCGGTCAGCGCAACTCGGTAGTTTTCCAGCGTGATGGTGCGATCGATGGTGAGGTAGTTCTGCGTCCAGAAGGAGTGCGCGACGACGACCAATATCGGCAGCACCAGAAGCACGAGCGCGTAGAGAAAGGTCGGGCTGATCAGGGCAAAGCCCTGGACGGGTTCGGACTGCAGAAGGGCGTTTCGCCTGGCCCGCGTCATGCCAAACGTGGGCGATCCTTCTGCAGCCGCCGTCATTGCGGGCCCTCGGGCAGGGCCCTGGGCGTGATCTCGGTTGCTGGCGCGGATTGTCCTGCCATGCAGCGTCCCATTGCTAGCGCACCGGCTGTTTGTTCCCAATTTTATGCCCAGGGCGCAATCACTGATCGCGCTCCGAGCTTGCCGGCTTTCTTTCATCATGCGCGCATCCGTGGATTGAAATCAAGCGCTATTTCTGCAATGTTGATTGAACAGACATTCAAAATGGAGCCAAGAAAGCCGGCTTTTCCGGTGCTTGGCGCCGAGCTTTGTGTCCGATGAAATTTGCGATGAAACGATGCGAGGCGACGATGGCGGCTGCAAGAGATTTGAAGGCGACTGAAACGGCTGGGTCTGGCGATGCCGTCGAGCTGGCCAAGCGCCACCTCGTCCAGCCCTGGCCGTTCGCCGGCTCGGTCGGCGCAGAGGCGCGCGCCCTGATCGGTGAGGGCGACGGCATCTACATCACCGATGGCACCGGCAAAAAGCTGATCGACGGGCCGGCCGGCATGTGGTGTGTCAATATCGGCCACCGCCGTGAGGAATTGGCGCGGGTGATGTACGATCAGGCGATGGCGCTGTCCTACAACACGCCGTGGTACACGATGAACGCGCCGTCGGCGGAACTCGCCATGCGCATCGCCGGCTATGCGCCCGGCGACCTCAGCCATGTCTTCTTCACCACCGGCGGCTCTTCGGCCGTTGAGACGGCGCTGCGCTTCATGCAGTTCTACAACAATGTCCGCGGCCGCGCGGAAAAGAAGCTGATCCTGAGCAGGGGCGGCGCCTATCATGGCTCGACCTATCTGTCGGCCTCGCTCAACGGGCGCCCGCGCGATCGCGACTGGATGGACGGCGCCGACGATCTGGTCGTCAAGCTGTCGTCGCCCGATCCGTTCCGCCGTCCGCGCGGCATGAGTATTTCAGCCTTCACCGATGTCCTGGTCGACGAATTCCGCGATACTGTCGGCCGTGTTGGCGCCGACAGGATAGGCGCGTTCGTCGGCGAACCGGTGCAGGCGTCCGGCGGCGTCATCGTGCCGCCTGACGGGTATCTCAAGCGCATCCGCCAAATCTGCCGCGACAACGACATCCTCTATGTTTCCGACGAGGTGGTCACCGCCTTCGGCCGGCTTGGCCATGTCTTTGCTTCCGGCGATATGTTCGGCATCGATCCTGATATGATCACCTTTGCCAAGGGCGTCACGTCAGGCTATTTCCCGCTTGGCGGCGTCATCATCTCGGAACGGCTTCTCGAGCAGCTGCGCCGCTCAAACCATCCGGACGCCATGTTCGGCCATGGATTGACCTACACCAGCCATCCGGTCGGTTGTGCAGTGGCGCTGAAGAACCTCGATATCCTGGAAGAAAGCGTGCTGGCCCATACGCGCGAGGTCGCGCCCTACTTCCAGGCGCAACTGAAGGCGCTGGAGGAGTTGCCGCTGGTCGGCGAAGTGCGCGGCCTGGGGCTGATGGCTTGCGTCGAATGCGTCGCCGATCGCGAAAGCAACGATCCGCTGCAGCTCGACAAGGATGTCGGCAAGCGGATCGATGCGCATTGCCATGAACTTGGCCTGCTGGTCCGGCCGCTGATCAACATGTGTGTGATGTCGCCGCCACTGATCATCACTCGCGAGCAAATCGACGATATGGTGTCGATCTTGCGCGAAGGCATTTCGCGCACGGTGGACGATTTGCGGAAGGAAGGGGTGTGGCAAGGGTGACAGCCGATCTCCCCCCTTGAGGGGGAGATGTCGCCGAAGGCGACAGAGGGGGTCGGTTCGACCGGACGCGACCTACTGCGGTAGATGGAGGTTGGCGCTCTATGTGGGGCGACCCCCTCTGGCCTGCCGGCCATCTCCCCCGCAAGGGGGGAGATGGCCGGCAGCTTCTCCGTCTCGCCTTTACGACTTCGACCGCAGCGCGTCGTTGAGCGCCCACATATCCTTTTCCTCCGGCGCCGTTTCCAGCCCGAGCACGGGGATTTGCTTGCGCAGATGGTCGTGGTGGGTGCGCACGCCATATTCGAGGTCGGAGAGATAGAAGCCGCCGAAGGCTTCCGATAGCATGGATTCGTTGGACCACACGGAAAGCTGCACGTCCTCGTTCATGGTGTCCCGATCGATGCGGTAGGCGAGATAGCGTGCCGCTGCCTGCCCCCTGGTCTCGTCGGGGTAGCGGTAGATGGCGCCGCGCAGCAGCGTCTCGCCGGTCGATAGCGGAAACTCCTGATAGAACTGCACGGATTCCGGCATGATCGACAGCGCGTTGTTAGGGAAGATGCCGTAATAGATCCAGGCCTTGCGCAGGTGTTCCGGCAGACGCGTCGCCTCGGGCGCGATCTTGATGTATTGCCCGACGCTCCAGCGCCGTCCGGCATGCGGATTGTAAGTGGCGAAGGAACGCGACACGCCGTTGATGAACGGCTCGTCGAAATAGGTCGCGCCGTAAAGATCCTGCAAGGCCGGATGCGCCATGGCAACGTGGTAGCCTTCATTGTCGACATCGCGCACCGACTTCCAGTTGACCGGGCTCTTCTGGGTCCAGATGCCCCAGGACGGCATCATCTCGGCGACGCCATAGTGGGCGATCTCGGCCTCGATCGGCTTCAGGAGCTCGGCTACCGACGACTGCGGGCCACCCTTGCGGAAGCGGATGAAGATGAGGCCCATCCAGATCTCGAGGTCGAGCGGCATCAGGCCGAATTCAGTCTTGTCGAGATCGGGGAAAGAACGCGGACGGGCGGCGCCCCGCAGTGTGCCGTCGAGATTATAGACCCAGCCGTGGAAAGGGCAGACCAGAGCATTCTTGCAGGTGCCTTGGCTATCGGCGACGACGCGGCTGCCGCGATGGCGGCACATGTTGTTGAAGGCGCGGACGACGCCGTCCTTGCCGCGCACGATCAGCGCCCGCTCGCCGACCACGTCCATGGTCAGATAGTCGCCGGCGTTCGGCAGGTCGGAGATGTGGCCGGCGATCTGCCAATGGTTGCGGAAGACGTATTCCTTCTCGAGTTCGAGCAGGGCGTCGGAATGATAACTCCAACCCGGCAGGCCCCGCCGGTCCCAATTGTTGGGGATCGCCACGTCGCGGAGGTGCGGGTTCATAAAAGCTCTCATTTGTTGAATGCTCATTCAATAAAAGCATATTTTTCATTGAATTGCAATGGCTTGTCGAAATTGGTCAAGTTCTTGCTACGAAATCTTCCGACGTTGTTTGTCGGAAGCCAAACGCTCAAGGCTTGAGAAATCTCGAAAATTCCGGGTGTTAGCCAAGGTTCGCATAGACGTCTTATCTCGGCTTGAGCCATGAGAGCCGCGTGGGAAACATGGCTCCCGAAGATGGAAAAAACAGCCCAGGGCTCGCCTGTTTTCAGGGCAATTCCGATGTCCGCCGATGCTCGAACCGGTTTTGTCCAAGATGCCGAAAAACCGGTTTCTTGCCCGTTACATTGCCGGATGCGCGTCATCGTTGGCTTGTTACAAAGCGCGAGTACGTTCGTTTCAACAGAAAAAGAAAATCAACGAAGGGAACGGCGATGTATACGAAAATCCAGACTGCCTACAATGACCGCCGTGTGCAAGCGCCGGAGCGCAACGACCGCCGGCCAAAGCTGGCGCTGCGCCAACGCGCCAACGACCATCCGATGGCGCTGTTCGCGGTGCTGGCCGCCGCCGCATTCGTCGGCATGGCGTTCGCGCCGACCGTTGGCCCAGCCTTCGCTTCACTAAACCCGCCGGCAAACATCGTCGACGGCGCGCCGACCACGACCAAGACCGCGCGCCTGCCGATGCCGGAGATCGATTTTGTCTGCAAAGGGCAGGCCTGGGGCGCCGAGAGTGCGGACTGCCTGCGCGTCATCGCCGAGCAGTCCGGCATCCACAAGGCTCGCACGGTCCGCGTGATCGCCAATGCCGCGCCAGCCACCGATACGCCGAACGTTTTTTGATGCCCCCCGAGCGACCCTCCAGCGCTCCAGGCAGGCTCCCACCGCATCGTCGGTCGGGAGTCTTTTTTCTTCGGGCGCTAGCTCTTTGTTGAGAATCGGATTTTTCCAAAAACCGGTTTCCACCGGTCCGAAGTTCTAGCTGCCCAAGGCGGCCTGCTCGGCAATGGCCGAGAGCACGCCGCGCACGTCCAGTGTGCTGAACGGCTTTTCCAGGATCTGCGGCCGCTGCGGCGCAGGCAACGCCTCGATTTCGGCTTTCGCACCGATCAGATCGCCGGTGACCAGCACGAAACGCCGCGCCAGATCAGGTTTTTCGGCGAGCAGCTCGCGATAGATGGCGATGCCGCTGATGCCGGGCATGCGCAGATCGGAAAAAACGATGTCTGGCGGCATATGGCCGTTCAAGGTCGCAGCGGCCGATGCCCAGGCCGGCACGACCCGCGACTTGATGCCCATCAACTCCAGAATGTCGGACAGCGACGCCGCGACATCCGGCTCGTCGTCGATGATCAGGGCATGACGCAATCCGCTCGAGCGCGCCGGGCTTTCGCCGGCGGCGGCCGCGCCGGCGGCGATCGCCGGCAACTGGACGACGAAACGGGCGCCCCTCGGCAGAACTTCCTCAAACCAGACATTGCCATTGTGCCGTTCGATGATCGATTTCGAGATCGACAGGCCGATGCCGGTGCCGACGCCGACCGGCTTGGTGGTGAAGTAGGATTCGAAGATGCGGGAGCGTATCGCTTCCGGCACGCCCAGCCCGTTGTCCTCGACCGAAAATCCGGGATTGCCGTGGTCGCTGCGAAACGTACGGACCTTGATCAGCCGGTCGCCGGCGATGCCGGCCAAGGCGTGCTGGCTGTTGATGAGGAAATTGGCCGCCACTTGCGTCACATGGTCGGCATCGGCCATGGCCAGCAGCGGACCGCTGGCGAAATCGGTGTCGATGAGGATGCCGCTCGACCTGGCGCCGTAGGCGGTC
>NZ_RZTI01000169.1:0-10602 GCF_003997275.1 Mesorhizobium sp. M6A.T.Ce.TU.002.03.1.1 | reverse complement strand
GGCGGGCGCCATGTCCAACCCGGTGGACCTGACGAAGACGCTTGGCGTGACGGTCAAGGCGAACGAGGACTGACCGGAACGGTCCCTTGAAGCGAAAAGCCCGGCGCGATACCGGGCTTTTTTGTGAAAAAACAGAATCGGTTGCGGGAGATTCTTAAACCTCTTTCTTGGCCACGGCGACGCGCAGCGACAATTCGCGAAGCTGCTGCGGGCTGGCTTCCGACGGCGCGCTCATCAACAGGTCATAGGCCTGCTGGTTCATCGGGAACATCGTCACTTCGCGCAGATTCTTGGCGCCGACCAGCAGCATGACGACGCGATCGATGCCGGCCGCCATGCCGCCATGCGGCGGTGCGCCATACTGGAAGGCACGATAGAGGCCGCCGAAGCGCTCCTCAATCGTGTCGCGATCCAGCCCGACGATCTCAAACGCCTTGACCATGGTCTCCGGCAAATGGTTGCGGATGCCGCCGGAGGCGATCTCGAAACCATTGCAGACCATGTCATACTGGAACGCCTTGATGCCGAGCAGATCCTCGCCGTTGAGCGCATCGATGCCGCCTTGCGGCATGGAAAACGGATTGTGGGCGAAATCGATCTTTTTCTCGTCTTCGTTCCATTCGAAGAAGGGAAAGTCGACGATCCAGCAAAGTTCGAAACGGTCGCGGTCGACAAGGTTCAGCTCCTCGCCGGCGCGGGTGCGTGCGGCGCCCGCGAACGAGACGAACTTTTTCGGGTCGCCTGCGACGAAGAAGGCAGCGTCGCCATCGGCAAGGCCGAGTTGCTGGCGGATCGCCTCGGTGCGCTCCTCGCCGATATTCTTGGCGAGCGGACCGGCGCCCTCGAGCTTTTCACCCTCCTTGCGCCAGAAGATGTAGCCGAGGCCCGGCTGGCCCTCGCCTTGCGCCCAGGAATTCATGCGGTCGCAGAAGGCGCGCGAGCCGCCGGTCCTGGCCGGAATGGCCCAGACTTCGGCCTTCGGGTCGTTGGCAAGGATGTTGGCGAATACCTTGAAGCCGGAATCGCGGAAATGATCGGAGACGGCCTGCATCTCGATCGGGTTGCGCAGGTCCGGCTTGTCGGTGCCGTATTTGCGCATGGCGACGTCATAGGCGATGCGCGGAAATTCGTGCGTCACCGGCTTGCCGGCGGCAAAGGCCTCGAACACGCCGCGCATGACCGGCTCCATGGTCGCCAGGATATCGTCCTGCTCGACGAAGCTCATCTCCAGGTCGAGCTGATAGAATTCGCCCGGCAGGCGATCGGCGCGCGGGTCCTCGTCGCGGAAGCACGGCGCGATCTGGAAGTAACGGTCGAAGCCCGACACCATGATCAATTGCTTGTAGATCTGCGGCGCCTGCGGCAGCGCGTAGAAAGTGCCGGGATGGATGCGCGACGGCACCAGGAAGTCGCGCGCCCCTTCGGGCGACGAAGCGGTCAGGATCGGTGTCGAGAATTCGGTGAAGCCGACCTCGCCCATGCGCTTGCGCATCTCGGCAATGATTTTCGTGCGCGCCACGATGTTCTTGTGCAGCGTGTCGCGACGCAGGTCGAGGAAGCGGTATTTGAGGCGGATGTCCTCGGGATAGTCCGGCTCGCCGAACACCGGCAGCGGCAATTCCTTGGCCGCCGACAGCACTTCGATCTCGCGCGCGAAAACCTCGATCTCGCCGGTCGGCAAATTGGCGTTGGCGGTCTCTGCCAGACGCGCCTTGACCTCGCCGTCGACGCGGACGACCCATTCGCCGCGCACGGTCTCGGCAATCTTGAAGGCCGGCGAATCCGGATCGGCGACGATCTGGGTCAGGCCATAGTGGTCGCGCAAATCGATGAAGAGGAGGCCGCCATGGTCGCGAACGCGATGCACCCAACCAGACAGGCGAACGGAAGAGCCGACGTCGCTCTTCCTCAACTGGGCACAGGTATGGCTGCGGTAACGATGCATTGTCATTGGTAAGTCCGGATGTTGATTGCGGCCAAGGCATGATGGCCTGGCCCGAAAATTTGCGCGAAAAGCACATGAGAGGCCGCCTTTGTCAAGGCAGACGGCGCTAGGGCAGCATCTCAGGTTGGACTTCGGCTCTCGCCCTACGCGATCATCGCTCGGAATAAGCTGCGATCCAACATCGACCGCCCATGGCGGTCAGCGGGTGAAGCGCGCACTATCGCCAGGCGTAGCAACCCCACACACAACAGCGGGATCGCGACGAAGCCCGCATGATTCCACCATTCGCCGGGACGGTACGTTCGAGGCTGATACGAGCTCATAGATGTGCGTCGCATGCAGATCGCGAAACACACTGACGATCATGCGAGCGTTGATGTGGTTGCCGAGCCCTCGGCCCCTCTGCGATTGCGCGACCGCAACCAGTCCACCCCACGCATATCGGTGATAGGTGCTGTAGGAATTGTGAGCCAAGTAGCCATGCGCGGTTGCCGCGACGGTACCCGTCTTGTCGCCCACCACTACTGTCGTCGCCGGTCCCACCGTTCCGGCCAGCAGCGACCCCGAAAATGGCACTACGCCCGACGCCGCCATGAACGCCTGGATGCGAGCCGTATACTCATCATCCGGCTCGGTCGGCTTGTCTTGATCGAGAAGTCCGTCGGGCAGTCCCTGATCGATAATTGCCTCAGACGCCGCCAGGGCACTTGCCTGGTCGGCCAAGAAAACGTCCCAGGTATCGTAGCGGAAGCCCCCCTTGGCCAATCTCGACTTGAGCTCATCCGCCTTGCTTGCTGGTATCATACGAAAGCCGCAGATGCCGTCGCGATTGAGGATCTTGTCGATCAGCTCCCACCCGAACCGGTCGGGATCATCGCACCCCATAGTGCGCCCGGTCTGGCACGCGCCGGGGGTCACATTGATGAAGTCGACACTCGCCTCAGCCTGAGCTTGCAGGCGTTGCTGAACCTCTGTGCCGAAATAGCCTGACATGGGAAGCCCCCTGTGACGTGCCCGATGGAGTATAGCAAGCACGATAGAATACAGCCAAGCTGGTTCCCGCTGGAACCAGCCCGGCTCCTTCAGGGTATGGCGCGGCGCGCAGGAGATTTTCGGCATCGCCCGTTCCGAAGCGGACTACGCGCCGCGGCTGACGGAAGGCGACTGCTATCTTCTGCTTTGATCGTGATTAGGGTGATCAAGCCGTGTACAATGGCCGTCCATTGATGTGAGGACTACCATGCGCATTCGCACATTGACTGTCCTGATGACACTGCTTGTCGGCACCTGCACATTTGCGCACGCTCAGCAGACAAAGCCGATGTCAATCGAGGTGTTTCCTTTCGAATTGGAGGACAAGAGCGCTGGGGCAGGAATAATTCCTCCTGATGAACACGATAGGCGCTATCTGTCCGAGTCGGCACAAATGGCGAAGGACATGCTCTCCAAGTCTGGACGTTTTACAGTCGTTGATGTGCCAGCGAGGGATGAGCAGGCGGGTGCGCCGCACGGCTTACGCAACTGCGGGGGCTGTGAAGGCAAAATTGCCAAAGAGCACGGCGCGTCTCTTGCCTTGCTCGGCGTCGTGACGCGCGTCAACCGAACAGAGCATACTATGTTCATTCGCATCCTCGACGCTGAAACCGGGAAAGCTGTTTTGCAAGGCTTTACCGATCTTCGCATGGGTCCGAACTACGCGTGGCCCCGCTCCGTGAGATGGCTGATGACAAACAGAATCCTGCGGTAGGCGGACAGCCACCCCAGTGCGCCGTCGGGAGTACGAAAGACCGCTCCCAAAGCCAAAATTCTAGTTGAGATACTGATTGCCGGTGCTGGCCCGCTAATCGCCGGGAATTGCCGCTGGCATTGGCGCAGGCGATGGTTCAAGAAGGATCAACGACAGGCCTTCCTTCATGTCCTCCATGCGCCCGCTGATCCCACTCCTTATTGCCGCCGGCATCCTGCTCGGCGGCAATGGACTGCAGAGCACCTTGATCGCGTTGCGCGGCGCGCAGGAGGGGTTTTCGGCCTCGACCATCGGCCTGATGGGCACGTTCTATTTCGCCGGCTTCCTGCTCGGCTGCCTCGCCGTAACCCACATCATGAAGGCCGTCGGCCATGTGCGCGCCTTCTCCGCGCTGGCGGCGATCGCTTCGGCGGGGACATTGCTTTTGGTGCTGGTCGTCGATCCGGTTATGTGGTGCGCAGTGCGCTTTGCCGGCGGGTTCTGCTTCGCCGGCCTGTTCACCATCATGGAAGCCTGGCTCAATTCCGGGGTCGCCAATAGGGACCGCGCTCGGGTGCTGGCCATCTACCGGATGGTCGACATCGGTTCGGTCACAGGCGCACAGTTCCTGATCCCGATCTTCGGCGCCGGCGGTTTCGCCATCTTCGCCATCATGTCGATCATGATCACGCTCTCGCTGGTGCCGGTGTCGCTCGGCGACCGCTCCAACCCGACTCCGCCGGAAGACGTCAAGCTCGACCTGGCCCGCGTCTGGCGGATTTCGCCGCTCGGCTGCTTCGGCTGCATCGCCGTCGGTGTCACCAACAGCGCCTTTCGCACATTGTCGCCGGTTTATGCCGAACAGATCGGCATGTCGGTCACCGACGTCGTCACCTTCGTCAGCGTCGGCATTTTCGGCGGCGCCATCATCCAGTACCCGCTCGGCTATCTGTCCGACCGCTGGGACCGGCGTTCCGTGCTGCTGATGACGACGTGTTGCGCGCTGCTGGCATCGCTGGCACTGGTGTTCTGGGCGCGCAGCGACCCGTCCCTCAACTTCGTGATCGTCTTCATCTTCGGCTGCTTCGCCATGCCGCTCTACTCGCTATCGGCGGCGCACTCCAACGACCGCGCCGACAAGGGCGAGTTCGTGCTGATCAACGCGGCGCTGATGCTGTTCTATTCCTTCGGCGCCATTGGCGGGCCGTTTGCCGCCTCGACGGCGATGCAGTATTTCGGGCCAAGCGCGCTGTTCGTGTTCACCGCGACCGTCTACGCCATCTTTGTCGTCGTCATCCTGTACCGGATGCAGGTGCGATCCGGCGTGCCGGCCGGCCATCGCAGCCGTTTCATCGGCCTTTTGCGCACATCGACGGTCTTCGCCCGGCTGGCCAAGCGCAATGATGATTCCAATGGGCCTGCGAAGCAATGATGACGGCCCATACGTCTTGAACCCGGGGCTGCCGCTTGACGAAAGCCCGCGCGGCTGAAATTGAAGGAGACCTTACCCTTTGCCAAAAGCGATTTGATGCACGTCATCACCACCCAAGAAGAACTCGAGACCGCTGTTGCCGCGTTCGAAAAGTCGGATTTCGTCACCGTCGACACCGAATTCATTCGCGAGACGACCTTTTGGCCGATCCTCTGCCTGATCCAGATGGCGGCGCCCGGCGTGACGGCGCTGATCGATCCGCTGTCACCCGACATCGACCTGAAGCCGTTCTTCAGGCTGATGGCCAACGAGGCCGTCGTCAAAGTCTTCCATGCGGCGCGCCAGGACATCGAAATCATCGTTCATCTCGGCGATCTGGTCCCGCATCCGGTGTTCGACACCCAGGTGGCGGCGATGGTTTGCGGCTTCGGCGACAGCGTCTCCTATGACCAGCTCGTCCAGAAGATAACCGGCGCCCGGCTCGACAAGTCCTCACGTTTCACTGACTGGCGCCACCGGCCGCTTTCCGAGAAGCAGCTCGACTACGCGCTTGCCGACGTCACCCATTTGATCGAGGTCTACCAGCACCTCAGCGCCGAGCTGGTGCGCGAGAACCGCGCCCATTGGCTGAACGAGGAGATGGAAGTTCTGACCGCGCGCGAGACCTACGATCCGCACCCGGAGGACGCCTGGAAACGGCTGAAGATGCGGCTGCGCAAGCCGCAGGAGCTGGCGATCGTGCAAGCGGTGGCCGCATGGCGCGAACGCGAGGCGCGCGAACGCGACGTGCCGCGCGGCCGGGTGCTCAAGGACGACGCCATCTACGAGGTGGCGCAGCAGGCGCCGCGCGATGCGGCAGCACTCGCCAAGCTGCGCACCACGCCGAAAGGCTGGGAACGCTCGGTGACGGCAACGGCGCTGCTTGGCGCGGTCAACACCGCGCTTGCCTTGCCCAGGGAAGACATGCCGAAGCTGCCGAAGAGTTTTCAGCCGCCCGAAGGCTCCAATGCCGCCGCGGAACTGCTGAAAGTGCTGTTGCGGATCGTCGCTGAAAAGGAGGGCGTCGCTTCGAAGGTGCTGGCCTCCAGCGACGACATCGACCGCATCGCCGCCGAGGGCGAGGCCGCCGACGTGCCGGCCTTGCAAGGCTGGCGGCGCGCCGTGTTCGGCGAGGCCGCGCTCAAACTGGTGCGCGGCGAGATCGCGATCAAGTTCGACAAGCGCAAGATCGCGCTGTTCGATTTGTAGCGTCTGCCACATCCTTCTCCCCTTGTGGGAGAAGGTGGATCGGCGCGTAGCGCCGAGACGGATGAGGGGTGCTGGAAGTAACGCTGCGTTAAAATATCGAATCATTTCAAGTTATCACGACTTGAAAGTCGCGATCCTTCCAACACCCCTCATCCGACCGAGCTTCGCTCGGCCACCTTCTCCCACAAGGGGAGAAGGGGGAGTCAGCGCTTTCTCTGACCGGCCAGGTGGAAAACCGCGATGACGATCACCGGCATCGCCAGAAGCGCGAATTTGGTGACGATCAGCGCCGAGGCGAAGGACAGCGAATCCGGATTGGCCGACAGGAAATCTGAGAGCAGGCGGGCCACCGCGAAGTTCTGCGCATAATCGGCAAGCGTGTAGGGCAGCACCAGGACAAGCGCGAACAGCGACTGGAGCTGCGCGGACAGCGCCCGGAAATTTTTCAGCCGCCGCCCCGTGGCCAGGATCAGGCTGACCAGCGTCAGCGACAGCAGCGCCGGGAACAAGAGGTCGAAGGTCAGATAATGCCAGACCAGGATGATCTCGCTGCCGCGCCGGCCGAGCGCCGTCAGCCAGGCCATGCCTTCATCCGGGGTGAAACCGGTCCAGCGCAAATCGAGCGACGGCAGGCCACCGCTCAACTGGCGGAAATACAGGAACTCCATCGCCGTCATGGCGACGAAAACCGCCACGCAGACGAAACAGAGTGCGGCGGCGTGGCGGGACAGCCGCAGCATCATTGCCGTCAGGCTTCGCGCAAGCTGGTCAGGCTCCGCCGGGATAATTCGGGCTTTCGCGGGTAATCGTGACGTCATGGGCGTGGCTTTCACGAAGTCCGGCGTTGGATATGCGTACAAAGGTGGCGCGGTCGCGGAAATCGGCAAGGTCGCGCCCGCCGACATAACCCATAGCGGCTTTCAGGCCGCCCGCAAGCTGGTGCAGCACGCCGGACACAGGTCCTTTGTAGGGCACCTGCCCTTCGATGCCTTCCGGCACCAATTTCAGCGTGTCACGCACCTCGGCCTGGAAATAGCGGTCGGCTGAGCCGCGGGCCATGGCGCCGACCGAGCCCATGCCGCGATAGGCTTTGAACGAGCGGCCCTGGTGCAGGTAGACCTCGCCTGGGCTCTCGTCGGTGCCGGCCAGCAGCGAGCCGATCATGGCGGCACTGGCGCCGGCGGCGAGCGCCTTGGCGAGATCGCCGGAATATTTGATGCCGCCATCGGCAATGACCGAGACGCCCGATTTCTGCGCCGTCTCGACCGCCGACATGATCGCCGAAAGCTGCGGCACGCCGACGCCGGCGACGATGCGGGTGGTGCAGATGGAACCCGGACCGATGCCGACCTTGACGGCGTCGGCGCCGGCATCGATCAGCGCCAGCGTGCCTTCTGCGGTGGCGACGTTGCCGGCCAGGATGCGGACCGAATTGGACAGCTTCTTGGCCCGCGTCACCGCATCCAGGACACGTTGCGAGTGGCCATGCGCGGTATCGATCACCAGAAGGTCGACGCCTGCGTCGATGAGGCGCTCGGCGCGCTCAAAACCGTCATCGCCGACGCTGGTGGCAGCCGCCGCGCGCAAGCGTCCTTGCACGTCCTTGGTGGCGTGCGGGTTGAGCTGCGACTTCTCGATGTCCTTGACGGTGATCAACCCGACGCAATTGCCGTCGCTGTCGACCACGACCAGCTTCTCGATGCGGTGCTGGTGCAGGAGCCGCTTGGCTTCGTCCTGATCGACGTTCTCCTTGACCGTGATCAGGTTCTCACGGGTCATCAGCTCGTAGACCTTCTGGGCCGGATCGGAGGCGAAGCGCACGTCGCGGTTGGTCAGGATGCCGACCAGCCGTCCGACCGTATGCCCGCCAGCGCCGCCATTCTCGACCACGGGAATGCCCGAGATGCTGTAGGTGCGCATCAGGCCCAGCGCGTCGGCGAGTGTCGCCTCGGGGCCGATGGTGACCGGGTTGACCACCATGCCGGACTCGAATTTCTTCACTTGCCGCACCTGCTCGGCCTGTTCGGCCGGCGAGAAATTGCGGTGGATGACGCCGATGCCGCCGGCCTGGGCCATGGCGATGGCAAGGCGCGCCTCGGTGACGGTATCCATGGCGGCGGAAAGGATCGGCACGTTCAGGTCGATGTCGCCGGCGATGCGGGTGCGGATATCGGTCTCGCCCGGCATGACCTCGGAATGACCCGGCTGAAGCAGCACGTCGTCAAAGGTCAGCGCCAACGCGCCCGTGGACGTTTCGATAATTTTTGCCATGGCCAGCCCTCGGAATGCATGAAAAGCGCTGGACCGGATGGACAGCGCCGACTCGTCTTCTTCCCTTTCAGGATTGGCGCTGGCTCGTAACACGTCCCGTCGCCGATGAAAAGCCGGTTGGTTGTGCACGTATGCGGGCTCGTGACCATTGCTTTGTGACGGCAACTATGCTAGGAATATATTCATGGTGCTGATTTGCGCCAATGACCCGCCGCCGAGGCGGGTTTTATTTTGCGCCATTCGTCGCACGGCTCCGACTGGCGCGCCTGCCAGGGTCGCACAAATGTGACGGCAAATTAAGGCGACATCCGACCCGACCCGTGATAACCGCCCTGCGTGTCGGCTTGCCCCCTTTGCCCCGAGGGACCGGCAAGCAATCGGCGGTGAACATTCAAATCCGGACGCGCTCCATGAACCGCACCATTCCGCTTATCCTGGCGGTCGCTCTTTTCATGGAAAACATGGATTCAACCGTGATCGCGACGTCGCTGCCGGCGATCGCCGTCGACCTGCAGACCAGCCCGGTCGCGCTCAAGCTGGCGCTGACCGCCTATCTGGTGTCGCTGGCGGTCTTCATTCCGATCAGCGGCTGGATGGCCGACCGCTTCGGCGCCAAGAACGTTTTTCGCGCGGCAATCGCCGTGTTCATCGTCGGTTCGATCGCTTGCGCCGTATCCAATTCGCTGCCGGCTTTCGTGGTTTCGCGCTTCCTGCAAGGCATTGGCGGCGCCATGATGACGCCGGTGGGACGCCTTGTGCTGGTGCGCGCCACGCCGAAAAGCGAGCTCGTCGCCGCCATGTCCTGGCTGAGCATTCCGGCGCTGGTCGGGCCGCTCGTCGGGCCGCCGGTCGGCGGTTTCATCACTACCTATTTCACCTGGCACTGGATATTCCTGATCAATGTGCCGATCGGGCTGATCGGCATCTGGCTCGCCACCCGCTTCCTGCCGGAAACCGAATCGGCGCAGACGCCGCCGCTCGACTTCATCGGCTTCGTACTGAGCGGGCTGGCGGCATCGGGCATCGTGTTCGGCCTGTCGGTGGTCAGCCTGCCCGCTTTGCCCCCGATTGCCGGCTTTCTCACCGTGGCGGTCGGGCTGGTATCAGCGGTGCTTTACCTCCTGCATGCGCGCCGCGCCAGGAATCCGCTGCTGGCGCTCGATCTGTTCCGCAACCAGGTGTTCCGCTCCTCGGTCCTCGGCGGCGGACTGTTCCGCATCGGCATCGGCGCCGTGCCTTTCCTTTTGCCGCTGATGTTCCAGATCGGCTTCGGGCTGACGCCGTTCCAATCAGGAATGATCACCTTCGTGGCGGCGATCGGCGCCATCGGCATGAAATTCGTCACGGCGCTGATCTTCCGGGTCGCCGGGTTCCGCCGTGTGCTGATCTTCGGCTCGCTGATCGCGGCGGCGTCGATCGCCATCAACGGCTTGCTCACGCCGGAGACGCCCTATCTGCTGATCCTCGCCGCCCTGCTCGTCGGCGGCTTCATCCGCTCGATGTTCTTCACCGGCATCAACGCGCTTGCCTATGCCGAGATTTCGGCTGCCGACACCAGCAGGGCAACGCCGATCGCCGCGGTGTTCCAGCAACTGTCGATCGCGCTCGGCGTGGCGCTGGCCGGCGGCATCCTGGAAGTGTCGACGACAATCCATGGCGGGCGGCTGATGCTGAGCGACTTCCACATCGCGTTCTTCATCGTCGCGGCCGTGTCGGCGGCCGCTTCGCTGTCATTCATGCGGCTGGCGCCGGACGCCGGCAACGCCGTGTCGGGATATGGCGGGCTGACAGCGCCCAAGACGCTGGAGGTGGGCCCACCGGGTGGTTGAGGGCTCCTTCCCTTCTCCCCTTCTTGAGACCTTTGCACAGAAGCCGAACGGTGATTCTGTGGTGAAGGTTGGAGCAGGGAGATTCGGGATGGCGGATCGTGTTTTGGGTCAGTTGAGTCTGGCGGACGGTCTGGCGGCGTCGGATGAGACG
>NZ_RZTI01000168.1:0-10872 GCF_003997275.1 Mesorhizobium sp. M6A.T.Ce.TU.002.03.1.1 | reverse complement strand
GGCGCCCACCCCCTGCCGGTTCCCCGCCGGCCCGCCTGCACACTGCCCGGCCCTCTCGAGGGCTGGGCATTTTTCTTTTTGGGCGGCGCTGACCTGATGTTGGCCTACCGCCGATCCATGCCTCGCTTGAACTGATCGAAGATCGATTCCATGCCCTTCTGGTAATCGTCGCGCTGCTGCGCGCCTGTCTCGAACATCTTGCCGAACAAGTCGTCGAACGGATTCTGTGGCCTGCCGCTTGGGCTGGCCTGCGGCTGCGGCGCCTGGCGCTGCTGGGGCGCCTGACGCGGCTGCGGCTGAGACTGCTGCGCGCCACCGCCGAACATATCCTGCAGCACCTTGCCGAGCGGATTGTCGCCGCCATAGGGATTGGGTGCCTGCTGCGGCTGGGTCTGCTGCGGCTGCTGCATGCCGCCGCCGAACATATCCTGCAGCACCTTGCCAAGTGGATTGTCGCCACTGGGGTTTTGCGTCTGCTGTGGCTGGCCTTGCGGCTGCTGCGCGCCGCCGCCGAACATGTCTTGCAGCACCTTGCCGAGCGGATTGTCGCCATAGGGGTTCTGCGTTTGTTGGGGTTGCGGCTGCTGCGCGCCACCGCCGAACATGTCCTGCAGCACTTTGCCAAGCGGATTGTCGGCTGGGCTTGCAGGCTGCGGCGCCTGGCGCTGCTGTGGTGCCGGCGCCTGTGCGCCTCCACCGGCCTGCCGCATCATCTGCTCGATGATCTCGCCGAGCGGATTGCTGCCGCCGCCGAATCCGCCTGCTGCCTGCATCTGATTTGTGGTCTGCTTGAACAGGCCGCCCATCACCATCGAAGCCACCGCCGGCAACATCTGCTGCAAAACCTGCTGGCTGACGCCGCTCGCCTGCGCAGCCTGGCTGGCAACGGCGCGGGACAGGTCCTTGGAGCCGAACAGATGCCCCAGAATGCCATTGCCTTCATCGACGCCCTGCGGCGAGAAAGCCCGGCTCGCGTCCTCGAAATACTTGGCGTGCTGGCCGCTGGCCATTGCCGTCATGAACGAGCCGAGCCCGTAAGGGTCGGAGGTGTTGCGCTTCAGCCCCTGTGAAAAGGCCGGCAGCAGCGCCTCGACCGCCGATTGCGTTTGCTGCTGCGAAAGCCCGAACTGTTGGGCCAGGGCCTGCATGCCGTTGCCGTTCTGCGCCTGCGTCAGAATGTCGAACAAGGAAGGCATTGGTTTCTCCTCGAAAATCCGCGCCTGCAGAAACCTAGACCGTTTCCCACGTTTGTTGAAGGGGCACCGCAAGCGTGCGTGCTCCATCGCCTTACGGAACTTCAAACATCCTGAATGAAGTTCTGACATCGGTGTGCACGGGTGCCCTCCGACATGGCGGATCTGAGGCTCCTGTCACGCCATCAGCGTCAGGTGGTTTTGAAACGATCATTGCGTCTTGCGCCGGGCTCCGAAACGATGCGAGAACGAAAAGGAGGGCAACCCGGTATTTGATCGAGCCGACCATGCATCATGATTACTTTGCCGAAAAGTCCTTCTCGCATGACTGGACATCTACGCATATCCCGAAATGGCAGCGCTTGTTCAAGGCTATCAAGAACAGAGATCTTGAAATACTTGAGATAGGCTCGTTCGAGGGTCTGTCGGCTGTGTTTTTCCTTTCGTTTTTCAAACGGTCGAAGATTTGCTGTGTCGACACATTCGCCGGGAGCAAGGAACACGTGACGAGCGGTTCTGAGTATGAGGCGGATATGAGTTCCGTCGAATCAAGGTTCGACAAGAATCTCGCTCCCTTCGGAAGCAGGCTGGAGAAGCTCAAGGGACTATCGATCGAAATCCTGCCGAAGCTTCGTCGTGAAGGCCGGACATTCGGGCTGGTCTATGTCGACGGCGACCACCAAGCCGCCAGCAGCTTTGCCGATGCGTCGCTGGCCTGGCAGATTCTGGAAACGGGCGGCATCATGATTCTGGACGACTATGTCTGGATGCCGGATCGACCTGCCGCGGATCGGCCGCGGGCTGGCATCGATGCGTTCCTTGGGTCGATAGAAGGCCAGTTCGAGGAGCTGCGGCGAGGTTATCAGATCATTATTCGCAAGACGCCATCGCAAGCCCGCCTGGCCGGTTCGGATTTGTTCGGATCTCGGCCGCAGGAAATCATGACTGGCGGGGCCGTCGAATTGACCTTGGCGGGGCGTCTCCGTGCAGCTTTAAAGAAATTCGGGAAACGTTAAGTCGCCTCCTCCAACATAAACCCTTAATACGCATATTCCATGAACACCGGCTCGATCGAGCCGCCCCAGCGCGTATGATAGGCGGAGAGCAGCTCTTCGGCGCTCGTGGTGCCGCGTGCGACGACTTCGTCCAGCGTGCTGAGGAACGAAGTTTCGTCGTAGCCGTCGCGGTTCTTGCGGCCGCGGTTCTTCAGCCCCATGCGCGAGATGACGAGCACGTCGCGGGCGATCTCGCGCAGTGTCGTGTTGCGGAACGGCGCCGAAATGCCCTGTTCCGGCACGGCGTTGCGCATCGCCAGCACTTCTTCATAACTCCAGCTCGAGGTCAGCGCCTCGGCCGCGTCGAGCGCCGCCGTGTCATAGAGCAGCCCGACCCAGAAGGCCGGCAGCGCGCAGATGCGCCGCCACGGTCCGCCATCGGCACCGCGCATTTCAAGGAAACGCTTCAATCGCACATCGGGAAACAGCGTCGACAGATGGTTCGCCCAATCGCCCATCGTCGGCAGCCCGTCGGGGATCTCGTTGCGGGCCGCGCCTGCCATGAACTGGCGGAAGGTGACGTGCGTCATGTCATGGTAGTGGCCGTCGCGGATGACGAAGTACATCGGCACGTCGAGCGCCCAATCGACATAGTCGGCGAAGCCGAAGTCGGGCGAGAAGCAGAATTCGAGCAGGCCCGAGCGCTGGTTGTCGGTGTCGCGCCAGATGTCGCCGCGCCAGCTCTGGAATCCGTTGGGCCGACCCTCGGTGAAGGGCGAGTTGGCGAACAGCGCCGTCGACAGCGGCTGCAGCTTCAGTGACACCTGCATCTTGCGGCGCATGTCGGCCTCGCTCTCGAAGTCGAGATTCACCTGGATGGTGCAGGTGCGGTACATCATGTCGAGGCCTTTGGTGCCGACCTTGGGCATGTAGCGCGTCATGATCTCGTAGCGCGATTTCGGCATTTTCGGCGTCTCGGCCAGCGACCATTTCGGGCTGCCGCCGAGGCCGAGGAAGCGGATGCCCATCGGTTCGGCGATCTCGCGCACCTGTGCCAGATGTGCATTGCCTTCGCGGCAGGTCTGGTGGATCGTCTCCAGCGGCGCGCCGGACAGCTCGAACTGGCCGCCGGGCTCCAGCGAGATCGCGCCCTGGCCGGTCGGCTCGACCAGGCCAATGATGCGACCGGCATCCATGATCGGATCCCAGCCGAGTTTTTCCTGCATGCCTTCGAGAATGGCGCGGATGCCGTGCTCGCCGCCATAGGGCACCGGCGCATTGCCGTCGACATAGAACGGGAATTTCTCGTGTTCGGTGCCGATGCGCCATTTGTCGCGCGGTTTGTTGCCTTCGGCCAGATGCCCGACAAGCTCGTCGACGCCTTCGATGGGCCGGAAGTCGGTTGTGTCGCGCGCCATTACAAGCCCTCTAGCACATGACCCTGAAAATCGGCTTCGATTTGGAAAGGATCATGCCCCAATCAAATGCTACAGCGTCCTTGGCGCATCCGAAAGGACGCGCGGCGCTGCAGGCGGCCGGACGACCGCCGGCGCTAGATGGACGAAATGTCAGTAGGCGATCAAGCGAAAAATCCTGAGCCACAGGGTAACTGGAATTGATCACCAATCCCCGACCGTCGCCTGTATCACCGCCAGTGCCGCCACCGCAGCCGTATCGGCGCGCAAGATGCGCGGACCGAGCGGGATGGCGGTTACGAAAGGCAGCGCCCTCAGCATCCTTCGTTCCTCGTCGGAAAACCCGCCTTCAGGCCCGACCAGCAGCCCGAATTTCTTCTCCCGCATCGCTTGCAGTGCGGGCAGAGGATTGTTGGTCGAGGCATCCTCGTCGCAGAAGATCAACCGCCGCTCCTTGTCCCAGCCTGTCAGCAGGCGTTCGAACTTTTCCGCTTCGCGCACGTCCGGCACCGCCAGGATGCCGCATTGTTCGGCAGCCTCGACGACATTGGCGCGCAGGCGCTCGATGCCGGGCTTTGCCACTTGCGTGTGCTGGGTGATGACCGGCTGCAGGACGCCGGCGCCCATCTCGACCGCCTTCTGCACCAGATAATCGACCCGTCCCTGTTTCAATGGCGCAAAGCAATAGACGAGATCGGGCAGCGGCGGCTGCGGCCGCTGCAAGGTAAGCACCTTCAGGCGTACCGCCTTCTTGGATCTGGCGGCGATTGCCGCCGACCATTCGCCGTCACGGCCGTTGAACAACAGGATTTCGGCGCCCTCGCCGAGCCGCAGCACATGCATCAGGTAGTGGCCCTGCTGCGGGCTCGCCTCGAACTCGATATCCGGTCCGAGGTCGTCCGGCACGAACAGCCGCTGCATCTTGTAATTGGCGCGCATCGCCGAGGAATGGGCGAGCCGGCTCTTGGCGTCAAGTCTCGGCCGAGGGATGCCAAACCGGCTCGTAGCCTTGCCTCAGCACCGAAACGGTGGTTGCCGGCGTGAGCAGGCGAATTGGACGGCCTGCAAAACCGCCGAACCCCACCGGTTCGCCATAGCCGGCGAACGACCAGCGCAATACCTCGCCGCCCCGTATCGCATAGGCGCTGCCGCCGTTCGCGACCATGGCGCCGTCCGGCAACCCGGCAAGTTCTTCTGCGGCTACGACGGGTGCCCGCCCACCTGCGGCGAGCCGCTCCTTATGCAGCCGCTTGTCGACCTGCGGTGCGCGCGGCTCGGCAATGCCGAAGGATACGCCGAAGCGCTGGACAAAATCTCTGGCCCGCTCGCGCCGGCAGAAGAAGCAGGGCCGATGGCCGGCAGAGAGCGCGGTCACCTCGTCCAGGAAAAACAATTCGGTCCAGCCGGGTTTTCCCCCTGGCCTGTTGCGGCCCATCGGCTCGCGCCGCACATCGCGGAATTCGCAGACGCAGATGATCCAGGCATGGAGCGCCCAGCGCTTTTTCAGCAGTGTCTTCGTTTCGGGGTCATGGATGATGCCGCGGTTGCCCATGAACAGGCCGCGCTCCGGCACGGCATGGAGGACGCCGAACGGGTCTACGCGGTTCTGCAGTGGCATAGCTTTCTCCCCGGACACGCATCTTGGCTGGAATGATGACGGCATGATATCGCTCGTCGCATCATTTTCATGTCAGCAGGTTTTTCAATGCGGGTGCTGGTGGTCCAGAATTTCGACAATGAGGGCCTTGGCCAGATCGGCGCAGCTCTTGTCGAGGCGGGTGCCGACATCGATCTGCGCCGGCCCTATTGTGGCGAGACGCTGCCGCAGGACAGCGATGCGCACGACGCCATGGTCGTGCTCGGCGGCGCCCAGAATGCGTTGGACGACGAGATTTGCCCGTATTTTCCGGGGTTGCTCGACCTGACGCGCGATTTCGCCGACAAGGATCGCGCCGTTCTCGGTATCTGCCTTGGCAGCCAACTGGTCGCGCGCGCCTTTGGCGGCGAGAACCGGATCGGCGGCGCCTCGGAATTCGGCTGGCATAAGGTCTCGCTCACTCCGGCCGCCAAGGCCGATCCGGTGCTCGGCGCGCTACCCGAAAATTTCCCCATCTTCGAATGGCACGATGACACCTTTGAACTGCCTGAAAACGCTGTGCGGCTCGCCGGCAACGACGTCGCCGAGAACCAGGCGTTTCGCATCGGCCGCGCCGTCTATGGCTTTCAGTTCCATTTCGAGGCGGACCGGCCGATGGTCCGCGACTGGAGCAGGTCCTTTGCCCCGCTCATAGCCGAGCGGCATCCTGACTGGAGTGACCGGCTCGACGACGAAATGGCCCGCAACGGAGCGGATGCGGATGCCGCCGGGCTGGCCATCGCCCGCGCCTGGGTGGCGACGATCTGACGGCTTGTCAGGGCCGACGTTGCATATTTGGCACGCTGACAAAAATCCGCTGTGGACAGCTTGTTTCGTCCTTGGCTTGTGGCCGGCCGCCACCCTAGAAGGCACGCGCTCTGCATCTTCCGTGCAACCGCGATGAACCCTTTGTGTCACTCGCGCGACACATCGCCGATACAGAACATCCCTAGAAGCGCGAAATCGTATTTTCGTTTCAACCCATTGGTAACCCGCCTCGTGCACAGATGCAGAAAGCTCAACAAGAGATGACGTCCGTGAAAGCAGCGCTTCTGTCCTTTGCCATGTTGTCGGCCATCGTGTTGTGCGGCCTCGGCACTTATTCCGGCGACGCAGCCGCCAACCACAACGCCGTCGACGGCTACGGCGTCACCGCCGCGCTTCGCTAGCGCGTGCCACCCAGAAGCCTGCCTTTGGGCTTGACCCGAGGGTGCGCAGCGGTTTTGGGATAACGACATAAACAAACTAAGACTTGAAGCGCGACCCGCCTTAAGCCCTCTCACCTGACACCACCAGGATACGCTTGTCGGCGCCGTCCACGACGAGCGCGGTGAGGTTTCCCGTCTGGTAGGCGAGCGTGTCGATATTGACGCGGTTGATCATCACCTCGGCCTCCGGCACCGGTGTGTGGCCATGCACCACGATCTTCGGATGGAGGCCTGGATGGTTGTGGAAGATATCGCGGATCCAGATCAGGTCCTGCGTGGTCTGACTTTCCAGCGCAATGCCTGGCCGGATGCCGGCATGGCAAAAGAAGAAGTCGCCGAACGTCAGTGAAAACGGCAGCGACTGCAAGAAGTCGACATGGCTTTTCGGCACGGCCTCGACAAGTGCTGCATGGCCTTGCCGCAGTGCCGCCTCGGACCTGCCAAACCACGCGCCGCCGCCTTCATTGATCGCCACCCCGTAGGATTGCGCGGTCTGGATGCCGCCATAGCGCATGAAAAGTCCGTCTGCGTCGGGGGCATCGAGGAAGTCGAGGAAGCCGATGTCGTGGTTGCCCGCGAGCATCAGGTGACGCGGGTCGCGTTTTCGCGCTTCGATCAGGAAATCAAGGACCCCCTTGGAGTCCGGGCCGCGGTCGACATAGTCGCCGAGATAGATGACACGCCAGTCGGCTGGTCGCGCCTGGATGATCTCGGCCGCAATCCGGCGGTACATGGCGACCAGCAGATCGAACCGGCCATGCACATCGCCGACCGCATAAAGGCGCATGCCTTCCGGTCCGCGCGCGTCGAGAAAGTGGATGCCGGGGGCGGTCAATGCTTCCATCTCCGTGATCATGCCGTCACGGGAGTCTAACGCCGAAGCTGATCCTTGCCCATGTCGGTTACCAGACGCTTTCCGCACAGCGCCAGCGTTATGTCCATCTCCTTGCGGATAATTTCCAAGGCTTTTGTAACCCCATCCTTGCCGAGCGCGCCCAGGCCGTAAAGGAAAGGCCGGCCGATATAGGTGCCCTTGGCGCCGAGGCACAGCGCTTTCAGCACATCCTGGCCCGAGCGGATGCCGCCATCCATATGGACCTCGATCGTGTCGCCGACCGCGTCGGCGATCTCTTCCAGCACTCCGATCGATGACGACGCACCGTCGAGCTGGCGTCCGCCATGATTGGAGACGATGATCGCGTCGGCGCCCGTCTTGGCTGCCATCAGCGCGTCTTCCTTGTCGAGGATGCCCTTCAGGATCAGCTTGCCGCCCCAGCGTTCCTTGATCCAGGCAACGTCCTTCCACGACAGATGCGGGTCGAACTGCTCCGTCGTCCATGACGACAGCGAGGTGAGGTCGCCGACGCCCTTGGCGTGACCGACGATGTTGCGGAAGGTCCGACGCTTGGTGCCCGCCATGCCAATGCACCAGCCCGGCCTGGTCGCCATCTGCCAGATGTGTTTCGGCGTGAAGCGCGGCGGCGCCGAAAGCCCGTTGCGGATATCCTTGTGGCGCTGGCCGAGGATCTGCAGGTCGAGCGTCAGCACCAGTGCCGAGCATTTCGCAGCCTTCGCCCTGTCGATGAGATCGAGGACGAAATCCTTGTCGCGCAGCACGTAGAGCTGGAACCAGAACGGCTTCTTGGTCACGGATGCGACATCCTCGATCGAGCAGATGCTCATCGTCGACAGCGTGAACGGCACTCCGAATTCCTCGGCCGCCTGCGCCGCCAGCATCTCGCCGTCGGGGTGCTGCATGCCGGTCATGCCGGTCGGCGCCAGTGCCACCGGCATCGCCACCTTCTCGCCGATCATGGTCGATTCCAGCGAGCGGTTGCTCATGTCGACCAGCACGCGCTGGCGGAATTTGATCTTTTGGAAATCCTCCTCGTTGGCCCGGTAGGTGCTTTCGGTCCATCCACCTGAATCGGCGTAGTCGAAGAACATCTTCGGCACGCGGCGGCGCGCCAGGTCCTTGAGATCGGCGATGGTGAGGATCATGCTCATGGGCTTCCCGCTGGTTCTCGCTAATTCGTAGTTGTTGATTTTGTCTGCCCGGCGCTCACGTGCGTTTCCTTGCCGGCTCGCCGTCGCCGGCTTCGGAGCGCTGCATGAGCCTCAGCCGCGACACGCGCTGCCAGTCGCCGCTGCGCTCCGCCTCGGCCATGGCGCGTTCGACATGGGTGATGTGGTCCATCGCCGCCTGCCGTGCGGCCGCCGGATCGCCGGCCTTCACCGCTGCGTAGATCGCCCGGTGCTGCGAAAGCAGCGCCTCGCGCGCGCCCGGCACGTTGAACACCAAGAGCCGGTTCTGGAACACGCCCTCCGACAGCAGCCGGTAGCACGAGCGCAGCGTGTGCAGGAGGATGATGTTGTGCGCGCATTCGCAGATCGCGTGGTGGAACTCGACGTCGATTTCCGCCTCGTCGTCGAAGTTGCCGGTGCGGTGCGCCTCGTCCATGCGCGCCATGATGCGGTCGAGCAGTGCCAGGTCGTGGGCTGTGGCGCGCCGCGCCGCATACTCGGCCGCCACCGCCTCGATCTCACGGCGGTATTCCAGATAGTCGGTCGCCGCTTTGCGGTGCATGGAGATCAGGTCCGTCACCGGCTTGGTGAACAATTGGCCGATGACGTCGGCGACATGTGTGCCGCCGCCGGGCCGCGTCGTCAGCAAACCGCGTCCTTCCAGCGCCTTCAGCGCGTCGCGCAGGATCGGCCGCGACACCTCGAACTGGCGTGCCAGCTCGCGTTCGCCCGGCAGCCTGTCGCCGGTGCGCAGAACGCCTTCGAGGATCAGGCTCTCGATCTGCTGCACCACCTCGTCGGCGGTGCGGGAATGCTCGATCCTGGAGAAAATGTCGCTCAACGGGGATGCCTGGGGATTGAAGCGGTGTCGCAAGATAAAGCCAGCGTCGCCAACTGGTCAAATTATTTATCCAATTTTCCCGACCGAGTCGGTTTCGCTGCTGTCGCCGCATATCGCGTTCGGCTAACTTGTTGTTTGCGTCCCTTGGCAATTGGCTCTAGAGGGACGACGATTGCGCAAGCCCGGGGGACCAGCCGTGGCAGATGACCCGTCCAATCTCGAATTTCAGCCTCGCGTCAAGGGCAGCGTCATGGGCTTTCCGGCGCATGAGGGACGGCCTGGCGCGCTTGGCGAGGTTCACGCCCGTCCGCATCCGCTGGTCGAGAAACCGCGCGTGCTGGTGCAGCTTTCCTTCATGACCGAAGCCGGATCCGGCGTCGACCAGGCGGTGCTTTCCGAACTGTCGCGACGCCTCGGCATCGCCGCGCCCGACCCCCACGCCCGCCACCATGCGATGAAGTGGGGCAAGGGCTCGCTGCGCTGGGAACGGCACACGGAATTCTCGACCTACCTGTGGGAAGGGCCGCTCGCCGCGAGCGGCCAGCGCCAGGAAGATTCGCCTTTCGGCAACGGGTTTTCGCCGCCGGGAACGGTGATATCCGGCATCAGGCTCGAAATACGCAAATGGACGCAGGCGAGCGAAAAGCTGATCGCCGGCTTCGACCCGACCAGCCTGTGCTATTCGCTGGTCGAGCGCGGCAACGCCGCTATCGTCACCGATTTCCGCCAGGACGGCGACGGCATGACCCGCATGCTGGTGCTCGACCGCGGCCTGACGCCGGCACGCACCGGCGCGCTGGCGCAACGGCTGATCGATATCGAAACCTACCGCACGCTGGCCATGCTTGGCCTGCCGCTGGCGCTGACCTTGTCCGGTCGCGCCCGCCGCATCGAAGACAGGCTGGCTCAGACCACGCTGGAAATGAAGGTCGCCGAGACCCGCGACAGCCAGACGCTGCTTGCCGACCTGACCGAGCTGGCCGCCGAGCTGGAGGCCGACGCCGCCTCCAGCCTCTACCGCTTCGGCGCCAGCCGCGCCTATGACGGCATCGTCCGCGAGCGCCTGGAGGCGCTGGAGGAGGAGGCGGTGCCCGGTTACGACACCTGGGGCGGATTCCTGCAGCGTCGCGTCGCCCCCGCCATGCGCACCTGCCGTTCGGTCGAGGAGCGTCAGGCCAATCTGTCGACGAAGCTCACCCGCGCCACCACGCTGCTGCGCACCTGGGTCGATGTCGAGGTCGAGAAGCAGAACCGCGGTCTGCTGGCGTCGATGAACAACCGCGCCCGTCTGCAATTGCGCCTGCAGCAGACGGTGGAAGGTCTCTCGGTCGCTGCTGTCTCCTATTATGTCGTCGGCCTCATCGGCTATGTCGCCAAGGGCGTTTCGATCTTCGGCCATGTCTTTGCGCCGGAGGTCGTCACTGCCGCCTCGGTGCCGCTTGCCATCCTGCTCGTCTGGTGGGGCGTGCGCCGTGTCCGCCGCATGCACTCAGAACCGGCGAAGCAGGCGGGTGAGTAGTCTCCCCCCTTGAGGGGGAGATGTCGCCGAAGGCGACAGA